>NZ_JAUBTS010000068.1:0-20944 GCF_036705105.1 Microcoleus sp. B9-D4 | reverse complement strand
GCCTGTTCCACAAGATGAAAATTCATCTTTTGTGGAACGGGCATCTTGCCCGTTCTTAAGAATAGTGCAACATCTCTGATTCAATAAATATGGGTAACAAAAAGACCAATAAAAGTGAACTAACCCTGCAATTTCATGCCCAAGCAATGCTGTCTGACTACGTAACTGCTGTTACTTGGTCGCCGGATGGCAAAACTTTAGCAGTCTGTTCCGCTGCGGGCGAAGTGATGCTGGCGAAAGTAGGGGCAATGAATGAATTTTCCTTGCAAACGCTACAAACTGCTACGGGTAAATCAGCCGATTGCTTGTCTTTTTCCCGCGACAGTCAATTCCTAGCTGCTGGCGGACAAGATGGAAAAGTGCGAATTTGGCGCGTTAATTCTGGGGAATTAATTGCTGATTTGGATAACCACCGCGTCTGGGTTGACAAGTTAGGTTGGAGTCCCAATTGCAACCAGTTAGCTTTCAGTATGGGCCGCTACGTTCAAGTATGGAATGTTGAGGATAATGTTGTTGAAGTAACGCTGAATTTCGAGTCATCATCTATTCTCGATTTAGCATGGCATCCTATGGTTCAATATCTGGCAGTTAGCGGCTATCAAGGTGTGAAAGTTTGGCATGGCGAAGACTGGGACGAAGACCCGGAAATTTTATCAGTACCCTCCGCGACAGGTGCAATTTCTTGGTCGCCGTCAGGGCAATATTTAGCTTGCGGCAATATGGACAATACTCTAATTGTTAATGAATGGGGTAATTTTGAACCGTGGGTAATGCAGGGTTTTCCGGGGAAAGTCCGGGAGTTAGCTTGGTCGGATAAAACTAATTCTTTGGGTGCACCTTTGTTAGCTGCTTCGAGTTCTCAAGGCATTTCTGTCTGGGAAAGAGACGCTGATGAAAGAGTCGGTTGGGAAGGTTGGGCGTTAGAAGTGCATGAAAATGTGGTAAATGCGATCGCCTTTCAACCTACCACATTTTTATTAGCTTCCGCAGCCGCAGACGGTCAAGTTTGTTTGTGGTACGAAGCAGAACAATTGCTGCAAATTCTAGAAGGTGCAGAGGGCGGTTTTTCCTGTCTCGCATGGCATCCCGATGGTCAATTTCTCGCGGCCGGCGGCTGTGGAGGTGAATTGCTGGTTTGGTCAAAGTCTATGCGCGGCAAAGGCTTCGGGCGGTGCTAAGTTGGCATAACGGACGCACCAGTTTGACCAAAACATAAAAATTAAAAACTTGGTCTTGACAAAATGCTAAATTACAATACCATTTTAGTGGCTGCACTATCCTCAAAGGCGATCGACAATTATGACCCAACAGCAATTTCTCGAACAACTCAACACGATTCTTGACCAAAACCACCTGCTGAAACACCCGTTTTACCAAATGTGGAACGAAGGTAAACTCGACCTCGCAATGCTGCAAGAGTACGCCAAAGAATACTATCTGCAAGTCCACAACTTCCCCACCTACGTCAGCGCTACGCACGCCGCCTGTGACGACATCAAAATTCGTCAAATGCTCCTCGAAAACCTGATAGAAGAAGAGAGAGGCGCTGCTAATCACCCTGAACTGTGGCTGCGCTTTGCCGAAGGTTTGGGTTTAGACAGAAATGCAGTTATCGATCACGAGCACTTAGAAAAAACTAGCGAATCTGTTCGTATTCTCAAAGACTTAGCGCGCAGCGAATCGCCCGTCAAAGGTTTAGCAGCCCTTTACGCTTACGAAGCGCAAATTCCCGAAGTTTCTACAACCAAAATCGCTGGTTTGAAGGAATTTTACGGCATCGATTCCGAAGCTGCTTTGTCTTTCTTTAAAGTTCACGAAAAAGCCGACGAGTTCCACTCGGAAGCCACCCGCGAAGCGCTGTTAGAGCTTTGCCAAACAGAAGAAGCAAAACAGGAAGCGCTGTTAGCCACCGAGAAAGCAACTTTCGCTATCAATTTACTGCTTGACGGTGTTTACGAAGCTTATTGTCAAGCTAAGTAAGCTGTAATGGGCGTAGCATCTCTATATGTAGCCATTGTAGGGAAATGGCAATGCCCATAGGTGTCAACTTAAACCGAAAGTCCGCCAGTCAGCCCGTCAGTCCGCCAGGGAATGAATTCCCTGTCTAATAGCTAAAGTCCTCTGAAGAGGACTAATGAGTTGAAAATTCTTTTTTTCAGTCCTCTTAAGAGGACTTTAGCTTTGAGGCAGGGGTTTCAACCCCTGCCGGACTTGCCGGACTATGGGTTATATCTTAAGTTGACACTCCTTGGGCAATGCTGTGTCCCTACGGGGAACTTTTTGGGTAAGCAAGCATAAAAAACCCACAACAAATAGAGTGTGTGCCTCCAGGAGTGTTATCCTCTCTTTCGTGTCAAAATCCCTTGACTGGGACTGAACAGCAAAGCTACTAAAAATAACCCAAAAACAACTAATACAATTGCCGCCCCCGATGGCATATTCAAATAATAGCTGAGATACATACCACTCACGCTAGCTGTAATCCCAAGAATTGCTCCCAATCCCATCATTAAATGTAGCTCTTTTACCAACAAATACGCCGTTATTCCCGGCCCGATTAATAGCGAAATTACTAACAGCGCCCCTACAGTTTGCAAACTCGCAACAATCGTCAGCGTAATCGCCGAAATCATCCCCAAATAAATCCAGTTTACAGGTAAACCGCACGCTTGCGCTCCCAGGGGGTCAAAAGTATAGAATAGCAGTTCTTTGTAAAAGATTTTAACCGTCGCCAAAATTATCAAAGTTATCACAAAAGTCTGCTGCACGTCTGCAGGTGCAACTGACAAGATATTCCCGAACAGAAACCCGTCTAAATCTAATTTAGTTGTCCGCAATAAGCTAATTAGCGTGATGCTAATTGCTAAAAATGTAGACAAAATTAATGCCATAACTGCATCAATTTTTAGGCGCGATTGCGATTGTATCCAGGTCATTATTACCGCGCTGATAATTCCCGATATAAACGCGCCGATCGAAATATTGAAACCTAAAGAAAAAGCCACCGGCAATCCTGCTAATACTGAATGGGCTATCATGTCAACCATCATTCCCATTTGCTGTACAATTAAGTAGGAGCCGACAACGGCGCAGAGAATGCCTAGCAAAATGCCGACGGCGATCGCATTTCGCATGAACTCGAATTGTAGTGGCTCAATTAGTAGGTTTAACATTGAATTAGGTCAATAATAGGATTTTTTCAACTACAATCAATTGCACAGGCGGGACGCCCGTGCCACAATCAACTTTAAAGATCAATCAATTGCACAGGCGGGACGCCCGTGCCACAATCAACTTTAAAGATCAATCAACTGCACAGGCGGGACGCCCGTGCCACCATCAACTTTAAAGATCAATCAACTGCACAGGCGGGACGCCCGTGCCACAATCAACTGCACAGGCGGGACGCCCGTGCCACAATCAATTTTAAAGATAAATCTTTTTTTGCTTACGCTGAAACTAAACTTAAATCGTATCCATAGGCTTTTTGAATATTGGCTGCGGTGAGAACTTCTCGGCAGGTACCAGTTGCAATTAACTGCTTATTTAGCAATAATAAATTGTCGTACTGTTTTAAAGTTTCGCCTAAATCGTGGCTGATTACTAGCAATGTTTTATTTTCTGATTTGAGTTCGGCAAAAATATCGAAAATAATTTCTTCGGTTGCTTTGTCGATCGCATTAAAAGGTTCGTCGAAGAAGAATAAATCGGCTTGTTGGGCGATCGACCTTGCTAAGAAAATCCGCTGCTGCTGTCCGCCAGACAGTTCGCCAATTTGCCGATCGCGCAAATCCCACATTCCCACCCGCAGCAAAGCAGTTGTCACCAATTCTTGCGACTGCTTCGAGGGGCTGCGAAACCAACCAGTCTGGACAGTTCGCGCCATCATCACCGCATTCCACACCGTAATCGGATAATCCCAGTCAATTTGCGATCGCTGCGGCACATAAGCCACCCGCGACAACTGTTCCTTCAGCAGCCGCCCCTGATATTTCACCAAACCCCGACAAGCCGGGATCAATCCCAGCATCGCTTTCACCATCGTGCTTTTCCCCGCGCCGTTGGGGCCGAACACACCGGTTAATTGTCCGGGATCTAACTGGAAATTCACGCTGTTGAGGGCCGCAATTCCGCGATAATTGACAGCCAAGTCTTGCACTTCTAGCATAATTAGAGATTTTGAGAACGATTCTTGTTCGTAGCTACTACAATAGGATAACTCGAAAAAGCAATAATGATTATCGTTCCAAAGGTGAAAATGTTAAAGAACTTGCCTGGAAAAACCCGCAGATTTTGCGGTGCCACTGTTTTGGCCATTGCCTGCGGGCTGGTTGGGTGCAGTGGAGGGCAGAACGCAACCAATCCGGTGTCAGAGAGTCCGGCCGCGACTCAAACTCAAGCCAGTCCCGCCGCCAACTTGCCCAAAGTCGTCGCCACGACTGGCGTTATCTGCAACCTAACTAGAGAAATCGCTCAAAGTTCGATCGACACCACCTGTCTAATTAAACCGGGAGACGACCCCCACGCCTATCAAACCAAGCCGGAAGACCGCAAAGCGATTGAAACCGCAAATCTGATTTTATACGGCGGCTACAACCACGAACCCAGCATCATTAAGTTAATTGAATCTAGCAGTAATTCCGCACCCAAAATCGCCGTACACGAACTCGCTGTTCCCAAACCGCTGATGGGCGAACACGAGCACGAACACGGCGAAGAGAAAGGGGAAAACAAATCTCATGCAGAAGGCGAAAAAGTCCCTGACCCTCACGTTTGGCATAACCCTCAAAATGGCATCCGTATGGTAGAAACAATTCGCGACCAATTGATCAAAGTTTCTCCCACCAATGCTCAACTTTATACAAAAAATGCAGCCAGCTTAACAGATGAGTTGCAAAAAGTAGATACTTGGATCAAAGCTCAAATTGCGACAATTCCAGCCGAAAAACGCAAGTTAGTAACCACTCACGATGCTCTGAGTTACTATGCCGATGCTTACGGTTTGGAGATGGCTGGAGCTTTACAGGGTGTGACGACAGAGGAACAGCCCACCGCAGCAAGAATTGCCGAATTATCCTCAGAAATTAAGACCGCAGGAGTGCCGACCATTTTTGCCGAAACTACAACTAATCCGAAGTTGATGGAGACTGTGGCGAGGGAGGCAAATGTCAAAATTTGGGACAAGGAACTTTACAGCGACGAGTTGGGCGGCCCCGGCACCGGTGCTGATACTTATCAGGGAATGCTGAAAACTAATACTTGCGCGATTATTTCTGGCCTCGGCGGCAATTGTAGTTCCTTTGCAGGAGAAACTGCACCAACTCCCAAACCATAAAATTTTCTAAAGTTCGCCTAGCAAGGACTTTGCATTTCAATACGGTTCAGTTAAGCTCGATCCCCCCTAACCCCCCTTAAAAAGGGGGGGACAAGAACTTACTCAAAGTCAACCCCTACTCCCCTTCTTAAGGGGGATGCGAGGGGGATCTCGCCCGGAATAAATAGTTTTAACCCAAGCGTATTGCCTTACCTTTGCTGGGTACGCAGCAAAACGCTGCGTTTGCAATCGCAGGGGTTTTCGATTGCAAACGCTGCGTTGGCTGCGATGACTTTAAGGTGAATTTTGCTCCTCGGTACTGGGGGGTTTTTGGCCAATTCCCAATTGCTTCTTAGAGGATTTTAGGTCTTTCCAAAGCATTTTAATATCTTTATAGGCTTTCTCAGCACTAATTTTCCCCCCTGTTTCCAGCGAGCAAATATAAGTTATTTTTTGAGCAAACTCCTGCAAGTTGGCATTAAACGCCAAGTTTTCTGGCGTGAAATCACCGTAGTAGCGATTGCGAGGATGTAAAAAATCTTCCCGCTCTTTCATTGCCCCCTCCTAATTTAACTTTTGGTATTCAACTTTTGGTTCGGTCTCTGCTGTTAATAGCACTATTTGTATTCAGTATCGCGGCGCTAACTTGCTTCTATTGTATTGCGTAAGTAGCAATTGTGCTTTTTCGCTCTGTATTTAGTCTATTAATGCAGTCTTAACCTTAAGTTAGCTTTATTTTAACTTTTCTTTAACCTAAAAGCAAAAAAATTGGGAAATGCGCGGTTCGCATCTCCCTTTAGAGATATTTGGCAGTGGGTGATTAACCTTTTCTGAAGCCGAATATTTATTTGTTGCACTCGCAGCCTGTATGGCCGCAGCCTTGGCCGTTGGGGTGTCCGTCAGCGCAAGCACTGGAACAGTATGTTTTGCCGTCTTTTTCAATGGCTTCGCTGGGGCTGACAACGCACGAACATGAAGGGCAGGCACATTTTGTTTGGGTGGCGGTAGTCATTTGAGCTTCTCCTGGTGGGGTTGTTTGTCTATACTTATATATGAACACATATTCAGATATAAGTCAAGGGAATGTAAAAGTTTTGTTACAAAAGGTTTGCCGATCGCACTAAAATGAAAATGAGAATTAAAACTAGCCGGGAAAAGATGTCACCCAACTCTGCTGTTAACGGAGCGATAAGTCAGTCTCACGAACAAAACGATACACCAATGTGCGATCGCCCGCACTTAGTTGACAGTTTGCGGGCCGGGGACATCCAAACACAGGTTCTCAACACCGCAAAAGCGCAGCGGATGGCTGAGTTTTTCAGTCTTTTGGGAGATGCGAATCGCCTGCGGCTACTGTCGGTTTTGGCAAAACAAGAACTGTGCGTGTGTGATTTGGCTGCGGCGTTGAGTATGAGCGAGTCAGCAGTATCGCACCAGTTGCGGGCATTGCGGGCTATGCGGTTGGTCAGTTACCGCAAGGTTGGGAGACAAGTTTTTTATAGTTTACTCGATCGCCACGTTTTGGAACTTTACCAAGCCGTGGCCGAACACTTAGACGAAGCAGAATAAGCTTTTGGGCATTGGCCAAACAGGGCATTGGGCATTGGCCAAACAGGGCATTGGGCATCGGCCAAACAGGGCATTGGGCATCGGCCAAACAGGGCATTGGTAATCAATTTAAAATTCTGTAGGGGCGGCTTTTACCAATAATTTCGGTTTAAGACCAATAATCTCGTAAACCCGCCCTCACCAAACTCAATATCAATCTTGGACGGTGTGGCCCGTAGCAACAACCGCCTGTGAAATTGACTCTTCAGAAGCTTGAGCTTCTACTGTAACAGTCTTAGCTGCGACATCCACATTGACAGTAGCTTCGGAGTCAACAGTTTTGATGGCTTTGGTAATTGTATCAGCGCAGCCGGAGCAGACGATCGAGGGAACGTTAAGTAGTATTGCCATAATTAAGCAAATTTTCGTAGATGACAGTATTATTTTTTATTTTAATCTAAATTCGTGAAACACGCGCTTTCGCCGATTTCGGCAGGGGTTTAAACCCCTGCCTCAAAGCTCAATTCGGTTAAAACTGATATGTTGCACCATTCTCAATTAACCTTTTATGAACAGGCAAGATGCCTGTTCCACAAAAGATAAATTTTATTGTGGAACAGGCATCTTGCCTGTTGCTGACAATGGTTCCACAAAAGATAAATTTTATTGTGGAACAGGCATCTTGCCTGTTGCTGACAATGGTTCCACAAAAGATAAATTTTATTGTGGAACAGGCATCTTGCCTGTTGCTGAGAATGGTGCAATATCTCGGTTAAAACCGACTGTAGAGTTTGACGTTAAAAGTTATAGATTATTTCCCACTAATATCACTTCAAACTTAATACCTGTGAATGCACATTAATATCGGGTATGCAGCGGCCAACGGCGGCGGCTACAGGCCGCAAACTCGCAACTAAATCTACCATATCTGGCAAAGAAAGAGCTTGCCGCGCGTCAGAAACCGATTTTTCCGGTTGCGGGTGACACTCAATAATTAATCCGTCTGCACCGCAAGCAACCGCTGCTTTGGCTAGTGGTGCGACTAATTCTCGCTTGCCGACGGCGTGAGAAGGGTCTACAATTACTGGCAAATGAGTTAACTGTTTCAGTGCTACGACTGCACCTAAATCTAATACATTCCGGGTGTAATTGTCGAAGCTGCGGATGCCTCTTTCGCAGAGAACTACTTGAGGATTTCCGTGACTGAGAATGTATTCGGCGGCCATCACAAATTCTTCGATTGTGGCTGACAAGCCGCGTTTTAGCAGGACTGGTTTTCCGGCTTGACCGATCGCCTTTAGTAACTCGAAGTTTTGCATATTCCGACTACCTAGTTGCAGCATATCAGCATAGGTGACAACTGGCTCGATTTGGGCGATCGACATTACCTCTGTCACTACGGGTAAACCGTAACGCCGGCTGACATCGGCTAAAATTTCGAGTCCCTCAATTCCCATGCCTTGGAAAGCATAGGGAGATGTGCGGGGTTTGTAGACTCCGCCTCGCAAAGCTTGCACGGAGGCGGCGGAGAGTTGGCGGGCGACTGTTTCCATTTGTGCGGAACTTTCGACGGTACAGGGGCCGCCGATGATTAATAATTCTTGGCCACCGACTGAGACTGTTTCTGAGAGTTTGACGATTGTCTGGTGTTCGGGATGAGATTTGGTTACGAGTTTGGCTTCTAACATGAGGGTATTTTCCTGGAAATTTAAGTGGGTGGTTGACAACAAAAAACCCGGAACTTTTAGGAGTTCCGGGTTGGTGCGAAAAGACAGCGCGACAATTTACCCAGAACTTTGGTTGGGCCAAAAATAAAAGCTGTTGTACCAGTTACTGAATAATGTCATTGCTGTTTTCGCTTGTACTCGATTGGTTGTTGGGTAAAGAAGTAGAAAAAACAAAACCGCAGGTGTTAATCTGCGGTTCGCCCGGATGTTCACAGTGAATTGCAAATTCACTCCGGGCGAACTTGGCTGTACCAAAAATAAAAATAGCTGTTGGCTGTGAACTTGGCTGTGAACATAGCTGAAGTGCTGCGATTTGTGGATTAAACACAATACTATTCGATAAGCTATCACAGACTGGTAGGAATGTCAAGCATTTTTTTTGCAAAATTTATGGAAACGGCAATGCCGTTTAACTCGGCGCGGTTGTCGTTTTTTTGGCTATGTCTGTTATTATATCAATATAGGGACAAAGCGATAAGTCCTTATATCGACAAACGACCCTATCCGATCGCGCGCCTGTGTGTCAGGCTAGACACATAGACAAATCGATATAGCGATATGGAAACTTTGACTACAAGTAAAACTGTGTCCGTAAAAATCTATCTACCTGAAGAGACAAGAGCCAAGTTCAAAGCATCTTGCGCCATGCGTAGCCTCAGCATGAATGAGGTTCTGTTGGAGTACATCGAAACTTGGTTACAGGAAAACGAAGCCGTTTTAGAGCCAAAGCCCCAGCGCGTCAAGACGATCGCCAAAACAGAGGAAACAGACTGATGATCGATCGACTATATCGAATAAACGGCATCCTCGAACAAACCGCGAGGGACAAATGCTGAGAGATTCAGACAACCCAGAGAAATCTTGGGAGGATTTAGAAGCCGAACTGCTTCCTCACCGTCCTTTTTATGCCCCTGGCGAGACTGAAATTGAAAAAGACCTTTATGCTAAGCGACGATGTGCTCAGCATAAAATGAAGGCTGAAAAACGCCCCGATATTGCAGGCCGTTCTTATTATTACTGCACGGAGACCAATAATGATGACTAACTCGAACTACCGACTGCTACCTGCCAGAGATGAGTATGTCCAAGTGTCTATCTATCTCAATCGGGTGCATTTGGACGGATATACGCCCGATCGCGCGATCGCACAATTGATCGAAATGGGTTATGCTCCTACTTTGCAATATCAGTGGAATCCAAAACGAAATGAGTTTGATTTATTTGCTCTGATTCACGATCGCCCGATCGCTGATTCACTGATGGATAAAGAGGCTTGTGATGCTCTCTGGGCTGCTTTTAACGAATCTTCGCTTTACGTGATTGGTTGCGAGGCGGCGCAAAATTCTAACTGGCTAGCGGCACGCAGCTTTAATGATCCGCGCCGTCACGCTACGCCGGAGGAAATCGAGCCTCTGGAAGCAAATGCTACGGCGGCTGCTTAATATTTTAGTCCTGAGCGCAACTGGCACAAAAAAGGTTTTTATACCAATTTAATGTGAAGTTGCACATATCTCGATCCCCCTAAGTACCCCTTCTTAAGGGGAGTAGGGGTTGAGTTTGATCGGAATCTTTTCCCCCCCTTGTTAAGGGGGGCTAGGGGGGATCGAGGGGCTAAGTAGTAAGGTGGAGTTCGATCGCTCTTTTCGCCCCTTAATCAAGAATATGTCTCGTTTATAGCTTCGTTTCGATCGCCCCTAACGCCTCTTATTAAGGGGGATTAGTATTTAAAGTCCTCATGTATTTCTCGTTTATACCTTGGTTTCGATCCCCCCTAACCCCCCTTAATAAGGGGGGGACAAGAGGGAGCTTTCCGAGGGGAGGGGAACGATACTTTGATGCAAGGGAGATATATTGATTAATCCCAGCCGAAGTCTCGATCGCACAATTCGGCTAGTCTTTGGTTGTGCGATCGAAAATATGCTCTCAATTGCTCGTATACTGTCTCGCTGATGGGCGGATATTCGTTGGAGTTGAGCTTTCCGTAGGTTTTTAGTTGGTGGGGGGGTAAGTCTAAAAATTCGAGGACGGTGTTGAGGATTTTTGCTGGGTTGCTATACAAGTCTTCGCTTTTGATGATTGAAATTTGTGATTTGGGAAAAAGTTTCATCCAGGCTGGGAGTTGATCGGCGTAAATGCCGCGGGCTAGATAGCTGTGGTGTTGGTGTTCGTAACTATAGTATTTGGGGTTGGCTAGGAGTTTTTCCATTTCGCCTTTGAGTCTTTCGGACTCGGCGGTGATCGCGTCTTCTAATGAGAGTGTTTCGTATTTTATTCTGATATAATGATAGTAGTGGGAAATAGCGCGATCGACTGGGTTTCTCAGCAGGGCGATGATTTTAACTTTCGGACATAAATCATGAATTCGCTGGGGAACGTGGGGGTGAAATATGTAGTAAGGACTGGCTTCTCCGGTGATTTTTTTGGGGCTGTGTTTGGGCAGGGGAAATTGGGCATAGTACCAGTCTGGGCTTTTGTCGAAGTTTAAGTCAAAATAATGTACTTCTTTTTGGGTGGCATGGGCTATTTGGGGATGTTCGGTGAGATAGGCGTAAAGCGATGTTGTTCCGCCTTTTTGGGCGCCGATAATGATGAAGTCTGGGGGTTTGGGAGTTTGTTTCATGGGTTGTAGGTTTTATATTTTGCAGTTGTACTGACAGTGTTTCGGATTTGGCATTTGTACCTATAGTCCGCCGGGGGTTAAAACCCCCGTCTCATAGCGCAAGTCCTTTGAAAAGGACTGAAGATGTATTTATATATAGCAGTTCTCAATCTTGGTGAGGTATGCCCACGGAGGCCACGGAGGCAGCTTATCAAGCGTGCACCTCATGTTATACCAATTTAATGTGAAGTTGCACATATCTCGATCCCCCTCGCATCCCCCTTAATAAGGGGAGTAGGGGTTGACTTTGAGAAGTATCTTGTCCCCCCCTTGTAGGGGCGGTGCGACCCCTACTCCCCGTGCCCGCCCTCTTGGCTAGGGGGGATCGGATTCTATGCAACCTCATAAAAAATTGGTATTACTTAGAAAGGCTATATCTATATCTTAATATTTGATTAGTCCTCTTAAGAGGACTTTAGCTATGAGACGGGGGTTTTTAACCCCCGGCGGGCTGGGGCGCAAGACGAAAATTCGATCGCACTTGGGGGGATTACGGCAATTCGATCGCACTTGGGGGCATGACGGCAATTCGATCGCACTTGGGGGTATTACGGCAATTCGATCGCACTTGGGGGTATTACGGCAATTCGATCGCACTTGGGGGGATTACGGCAATTCGATCGCACTTGGGGGTATTACGGCAATTCGATCGCACTTGGGGGCATTACGGCAATTCATCGCCCAATTTAGATTCGATCGCGCTGACAGGCATAACCACTCGATGGGCAGATCGTGATTGTAGATTCCGGTGGTTGAAAGCGCTAGCAAGGCGAACACATCAACAAAGCCGGCCAGAAAAGGGCTGGGAAATACATCGGATACGATCGCGATCCGTGTTTTTGGGCGATCGAATTCACTCTGGCTCTGACCACTGACATTTCAATTTAACTAGATTAGAGTGGAGTTAGGAATATCTAATTCGTGGGGGGCAAATCTTTCGCTGAAAAATATATTATCGGCGGCGATTTTGGTTAGGGGTTTGTGGGTTTTATTTTTCAGCCAAGGTACAGATTTAAATTTGTGCAAGAGGCTGATATGCAAGTTGCACAAAATGGGAACAATAAAGATGGGATTGTACTGTCGAGCAGTAACTACCAGCAATACCATCTCTGAAATTATTCAGGAAGGCGTCAATGTTTAAGAGCAAATTATCCAAAGTTATCGTATCCCTGCTGCGGCGGATTGCTGGTGTTACCAGATCCGGGGCCAAGCGGCTGATGAGAGCAATGCTGCAAACCCTGATGGCTATGGGCCGGAGGGCGAGACTGCCGGTGGCGGGGTTTGTGCTGCCGACGGTGACGATGGTGTTGCTGGTAGTGATATTGTTGACTGTGGCGATTACGCTGCGATCGTTCGATAGGGCTAATACGGCGCGTAACGTGCGCGTGAACCAGCAGGTGCTGGCGGCCGCGACTCCCGCGCTCGATCGGGCCAAAGCGAAAATAAATTTCCTGTTGTACGAAGACCCGCAAAGACCGACGGCGACTCCATCCGATAATGAAATGTACCGGATTATGTCGTCTGCTTCTGGTCCGGATCTTTATACATTCGGCGGTGAAGAGCGACTGAGACTTAAGTATGATCTCGACGGACAAAATGGAGTCGCTGCCCTTGACCCTGCGAAGCTCCCCGATGCCGAAAAAGATGAACAGATAAACACTGCTTGGAGATATCGCGTCGATACGGATAAAGACGGCGTGGACGATACTTATACAATCTACGGCATATTCTTTCGCTCTCCACCGCGTGACGCTAACGGCGATTTCACAAGGCCGAGAAAGCCGTTAGAAGCAAGAACACCTCCAATGTCGAGAGGCTCGCTCAAAAAAGGGTGCGAGGCGGCCGCTGGTACTAGCGCTAGTTTGGTGGGAGACTCGGGTTGGTACAAAATAGATGGCAGGCTCAAAAAAAGTTTTTTTGTTTACACAGTCAATGTGCCGATGCCGGGATTCAAAGGCACTCGCAGCGTTTCAGCTCTAGAATACCAGCAAGACCAAAGCCGCATTCCCCTTAGCAATAATGCGGTTGTGTATGAAGATGATTTGGAAATATCTCCCGGTCCATCCTTAAGGCTCAACGGGCGGATGATGACAAATAGTAATCTGCTCGTAACAGTTACGAGGGAGACAGGAACGCAATTAGATTTATATCAAGTTAGCAGCAAAGATTCCTGTTTCTACGAAAAAGAAAACAGCCAAATAATTGTGGGTGGTAATGTCGTCAACGGTCACTCGGGAACTACCGATCTCCAAAAAGCAGTGCCAGTACACCTGTTCAAAAAAGGTGATAATCCAGACTATCCAAAAACAGACCTAACAATTACCACCACAAATCAATCTACAAGCAATACCTCTTTACAAGTAATCTATAACAACCAAGCTTACACCGCTCGCATTGCGGCTTTAGTAAGGGAACGCATCGGACCCGTCGGGAATGAAACCGATCCTCTGACCGATCCAATTTCAGTCCAAAACGCCCAACTAGATGTCGCAGGCTCTCCCGGACAAACACGGGAACAAGCGCTGGAAGAATATTTTAAGCAGAGGACTCGGAAAGTTCCGTTTAGTGAAGTGAAATTTGGCGAGGACGGAACTCAAGGCCAGACTAATAACTTGGTTGATTCAGGGGGGCCGGGTTTACGACCTAAACTTGCATGGGCAGATCCACAGAGCATATCCCAATTAAGTCTCAAAGCCGACCAACTAGAAGCAAAAAACCCTGAGCCTCCACCCGTAGAAGAAACATACATCGGCGATCGAGTAGTGGCGGGTAACAACTTGCCTGCCCTACTTTGGGACGACACCAAAAACCAATTTGTCAGCGCATCGCAAACATTAGGAAACTGGACAGATGACGGTACTGCCCGCACACGATCTTCCCAGGTGACTACGCTCGCAGACGTGGGCGCGACAGACCGTGACGGTTTTTGGGAAAAAACATCAGCCCAAATACCTGCAACTCCCCTTGACGGTATAGGTGGTTTGCGGATAATTACCAGTGCAGGAGTTTACGATCGCACAACTTCTTTTCTTCCCCCTCCTCAATGGCTCGATCTTCGAGATCCCGCTGGAAGTCCTCCAAGGAGAGGACCAGTATCTGTCGGTACGACCCCGGGTGTCACCACTACTTACGACGACCCAGCAACTGGGGGTGTTGTAGAGCAATACCCCGTCGTGTGGCCGGACTCCATGCCGATGTCACCACTGGGACCTGGATCGAAAGTATATGACAATGTTGCAGGAAATTGGATTAACTGGCGAACAGCGACGATGCCTCCTAGTGGGCCAGAAGTAGTCGCAGACGAAAATGGTAATGGGCTACCGGCAGGAACTTCGTCCGCCATTGACCCCAACACGCTCAAGTTTGCTAAAGGCGATTTGCGGATGCGGGCATCGGCAGTTTATCACTATGCAAACAGCGGCTACAAGCAAGGTGACACTCCTCAACAAACCCCATTTGCCTGCGTCAGCAGTTACTACGACCCCAGTACCGCACTGACAGCGAGAAATATAACTCCACTGGCTGATGTCAGCGGAGATAAAAATCTTCCAGCAACAACCCGCCCTGCAAATACAAAAATCGGCTCTCACAACGGCATAGTTTACAACTTCCCAGGACGACCAAATCTTGCGGGACCTCTCCCAATGACTAACGGTTTATTGACAGGTGGCGACCCAATTTATACCGCGCAAGCCAACTACGTCTTCCCTGACGGTAGGTTTGCCAACAAGCCTTTGAGAGAGGCGCTGCTAAAAGCTGAAGGCGATCGCAATTTAGCAGATTTAGCAGCGATCGACTCTACTGCTTGCGCTTTGAATATTTTGAAGACGCCTACTGCTAGCACTGCAATTCCTGCTGGGGCTATTCAGGAAGTAGCCTTTTTGAATGCTAGAGAAATCAAGGCGGTAGACGCTGACAATACCACCACTGCGGTAAATGAAGAGTTTACGCTGAGCAGTCCCTGGCCTACGACTACTCCACCTACTGCCCCCGCTGCAATATTGACAGGGAATTACAACCAGCCGATCGAAGAACGGCAGCCCCTAGAAGTTCGAGCAACTCAGTTGAATATAAAGGCTCTGCGGCAGCAACAATTTACTGGAACTAACGGGCCAGCGCCGGCAAAAGAGTATTTACTGCCAAACAGCGGGGTTATTTATGCCAGTCGGGATGACGCGCTCCCTGATCGCAGTGCTCGAAGTGCTGATGAAAATAGGGATAAATTAGTCAGTCCCACAGATTCTCTGCTCGACCCCACCCGCAAGCCCAACGGAATTTTACTCATCAACGGTGAATCGCTATTCCGCGACGCAGCAGGCCCGGTAAGACCAACTACTGTGGCAGATGTGGTTAGGGAAAAAGGTCTGACTTTGGTATCAAATTTGCCAGTTTATATCAAAGGAGAATTTAACAAACACAGTCAACAAGAGTTCGCGACAGCTTTAACAGACACTTGGAGTAATTTTTACGGTAGTCGTGGCATTCTCAATCCTAATTTTGCTTGTCGCGCAGGCGACCCCAGACTTAAGGATTGTGACACTGGTGATAATTGGCGTCCCGCAACGGTACTAGCAGATGCTGTTACTCTGCTTTCAGGAGACTACCGCTTTGGCTTCCGCAACGAAGGGGATTTTGACCTCAGAAATAATGCGGGCGCTGCTGCTGTATTACCTCGGAGACAACAAGGTTTTTATCACAACAATTTTGTTACTAACGGTCTCACTAGCGGAGCATTCTTAAGTGACGGCAAATTGTTCTCTGGTACGGGTACAGCACTCATAGATAATGACTATCTCAGTCCCCGGCTGAATAGTTCTTACTTCAACAACTTTGTCACCCCCGTCCAAAGGCGCGGAAAGTTCCCAGAGTATTTGATGGAAACTTGCATAAAACTGCCGGTTTCTGAATGTGGCACAGACCCCAAGGATTGGGTAGTCAATCCAATTCCGGTGGCTGGCGACACGGTAAAAACAGCAGCAGAGGCATTTGCTGCTACGCCGGCTTACGGCACTAACCGTCCAAATGTGTTCCAAGCCGGAACAACTGTTGACCCTCCGATTGCAGCATTACAGCGGTTTCCCCGCCGTGTTGCTTTCCCCAGAGCTACTGGCGGCAGTAATAATTTGAGTGGGGGGGCAACTCCACAGCCTTACGGTATAAATGCAAGCCGGAGCATCATTGTTGGTCCTGGGGAACCAAAAGATAATTCTCTGTGGTTCGCGACAACAGCAACAGCAGGTGGTACTTCTGTAAATTACGGTAACGCTCCATTACCGTTTGTGGTCAACAGAAATGTGACCGACTGGAATGGTAAACCTCTGCCACCTTTATCAACAACTGCCACCTTCCAGCCGCTGCTGATGCCAGTCTTACAGCTTCAAACCGTGGGAGCCGCGGCAGCCTCTGCTGGTCCACCCGTAGTTAATACGCTAGTGAAACAAACTGGGTGGCTGCCGAGAGCTACAGCGACCAGTTTCCATATGATCGTAGGAGCGAGGGACATTCCTTCCCGAGCTCTTGACCCTAATACCGGTGACACCAACGGGGGTCTGCAAAATTTGCCCCGCTTTATCGAAAGCTGGCAAAACAACGGTACGGATACTCCAACCGACATCAAGGGTTCTTTCGTTCAACTAAGTCGCAGCGCCTACAGCACGAGTCCTTATCTGCCAATTCTGCCACCGAATGCTCCTTCGATGGGCGCTGCGGCGCCTACTAAACTAAAAAGTTTGTTTGAGCGACCAACGACAGGTTCAGGAGTGACTGCTTACACAGCTCCCGCAACAGCCTATAGAAGTGATGGCGGAGGTCGCTTTCCCTATTTCATCCCACCAAAACGGGATTGGGGTTTCGATGTAGGCTTGCTATCTCAGCCACCTGACTTGTTTACCCAAAGATTTACTACTCCTCCGAGAAAGACTGAGCCGGATGAGTATTTCCGGGAAGTAGGTCGCGATGACAAGTGGGTACAAACTTTGATGTGTGCTGAAGTTGCAGCCGCCAGCCCGGGCACCGACGCTGTGGATGCTCCTTTCAAACCAAGTGTGTGTCCTCCTCCGGCCTAAATTTCTGCCTCGTAATTACTGGAGTTCTACTTATGACTAAGCACAAACAACAGCAAAATTTATCTCAGTCGCGAGACGGCGGCTACACGATTATCGAGTCGTTGGTAGCAATGATTGTAGTTTCGGTGCTGATGATCGCGATCGCCCCTGTGATGGCTTACTCAGTAGCGACTCGCGTACAAGCGCGGCGAGTGGAACTGGCGACGCAGGCGGGAAGAACTTACATCGACGCTCTCAGAACCGGGGCGATTAAACCGACAGATGGGGAGTTTCCCGCCGCAGATGCTGCTGTTCCTCCTGCCATTCCTGCTGCTCCTCAATCTGTTAACAATCTGTACTGCGTTGACTTGGATGAAAATCCTGGTTGTACTGGCAACAAAGATTTTCGTGTTCAGGGTGTGCGGCAATCTGTAAGTGCTGATAATCTACAGGCGAAAAAAGCGGGCTACGGTTTGACTGTGCGGGTTTACAGAGCCGATGCTACTGGCACTTTGACACCTATAGGTCAATCTATAGTTGGAGCTGGACTTGGAAATCCCAACGCACCCTTGGTAGTAATGAATACAGAAATTCCTCCTGCCCCAGAAGGCGGGGCTTCATCCTATCGATCCATTTGTACTCGAACCGGGGGCTGTTAATAACACTCGCAGGAACTTCGATCAAATTAAAATCGCTCCCCCATTTGACAAAGGAAAAAGTCAAAATGAAAACTTTACTCAGGTTGCTTCTAAAAACTCAGCACCCGCGAAACCGCTCTGGGTCAGCTCAAACAGAAAAGGGCATGACTCTGGTCGAGCTATTAGTCGGAGCAATTATGGCGTTTTTAATCATTACTCCGATGCTCGGTTTTGTAGTGGATATGCTGAATACCGACAGGAGGGAACAAGTCAAGTCAAATACCGAGCAAGACATTCAAGCCGCCGTAGATTTCATCGCCCAAGATTTAAGTCAAGCTATTTATATTTACAACGGCAAAGAAATCGTTGATATCAAAGCTAAACTTCCTGCTCCTCCTCAAAATACTACTGGTACTCCAATTCTAGTATTCTGGAAGCGACAGCAGATTAAAAATGCTGTTCCTCTGAGTGCTGGCTTAAAGCCCAGTGACTGCAAGGTTCCAGGCCAAACTGGGGGAACAATTGAATGTAACGACACCTATGTACGATCGTTAGTTGCCTACTACCAGATTACAGACACTGCTTCTAATTCTATTTGGTGTCAGCCTTCAGGAGGCACTTGTCCTACCCGTATTGAACGCTATGAAATTAAGGATGGAGTGCAAAACCCTTACGCGCCGCCGACAGATCCTGATTTCCCTTACTACGCAAAAGCGGATACTCCCAAAAGCTCTCATAAAGATGAAGCTTTTAATGCAGCTTTTGATTTTAGCGACCCTACAAAAGACGTGACACTTATTACAGGGGGAACGCCTGTTGTAAATTCCGAAGTTCTGGTTAATTACATCGACCACAGCCCCAAGCAACTTGATGTGGCGGAGTGTCAAAAGGCTCTCGGCACTCCCCAAACTAAAATAGGGTTAGCGGCAGCGACAGATGTTCCAGAAGGGACTCTAAAAGTAACAGACCCAAGTACAAATACAAATAGTTTTTACGCTTGTGTTGATAATGCTCGAAACTTAGCCCGAGTAACTATCAGAGGAAATAGCCTCCGCCGCATTCAAACTGATGCTGATTATGACACCAAGAAAGCGGCATATTTCCCAACAGCAACCGTGCAAGTACAAGGTTTAGGTGCGTTAGGAAAGTAACTTAGGCATGAAACACCTTCCCCAATCGCCGCCCGCTGATAAACAATAGGAGATTACCATGAAAACCCCACCAATATTATTAAAACTTTTGCATAACTCGGCTGCCAAGCCCAGCCCTAATTTCCACAAAACTGCATCCAGAAAAGGCGATGGAGGATTCACCCTTCTAGAAGTGTTGGTGATAGCGTTGCTCATAGGTATATTCAGCTCGATCGCCGCTCCAAGCTGGCTGGCATTCATCAACAGACAAAGAGTTCGCACAGTGAACGATCGAGTTTTCCAATCATTACGACTTGCACAAAGCGAAGCAAAGCGAACTAAGAGCAGTGTCACAGTTACATTTTCTGCCCCATCTGTCTATCCACCTACAATTACGTTTAACCCGCCACTAGCCACGGGTGGTAGTACGCAGACGTTAGATGGTGGAGGCGAAATTCCACCCGGCACCATTGCACTTAGTCATAATGCACCCTCAATCACTTTTGATTACCTGGGAAACGTAAATGGACTTCCGTTAGATACATCAGTAAATCCAAATGTTCCTCGATTTGTTGCCACAGTTTCTGTATCTGGTGGCGGTACAAAGCAGTGCGTATTTGTGGAAACTATCCTAGGAGGAATGAGAACGGCTGAAGGAAATGATCCCCTAACTGGGTGCCCCTAATAGCTTTCAATAAATTTAATTTTAATCTCTAACAGCAATTCCGCATAAGTTCTGAATTGCTAAAATCTATTAACTTAAATTATTTTATATTTCAAATCCTATTAAAACAGTCAAAAAATGCAGCTAGAACTGAAACAAATAATCATCCAGCCAGGAAATCAACTATTACTCAAAAACATAACCTGGCCGATGTTTGAAACCCTACTAATATCATTTCCGGTAACACCGGAATGATGCTGACGGTTGACGCCGTGAACAGTGAACGGTCAACCGTCAACAGTGAACTCGAATTTACTATTCCGATGCTAACGGATTTGATATCATAACTGCTTAACTAACCAAGCGATCGCCCCTGCAACATCAGCAACCTGCTCAACATCAGGAATCGGCGGCCGCTGCACCATCACCACCGGAATTCCCAGTTCCCTAGCCGCCACAATTTTCGCATAAGTAGCACCGCCGCCGCTGTTTTTACTAACAATAGTATCAATCTGATATTCTAATAGTAATTGGCGCTCATCTTCCAAAGAAAAAGGCCCCCTTGCTAACAACAATTTACCATTAGGAATAGGAGAATTGAGTGCCGGAGGATCGATCGCCCGCATCAAAAACCAAATAGCATCCAAACCAGCAAAAGCTGCCAATTCCTGCCTACCAATCGTCAGAAACACCCGCTGAGACAGCCCTAATAAAGCCCTTGCAGCCTCCGAGTAGCCCGCAACTTCAATCCAGCGATCGCCCTCCACCCTCTCCCAAGCTGGACGCACCAGCATCAAAAAGGGCACATTACACTCAGCAGCAGCAACAGCAGCATTAGCAGAAATCTGAGCCGCAAACGGATGAGTAGCATCGATTAAGAAGTCGATCGGGCGATCCTCTCCGTTGGCGTAGCCCCCGTAGGGGCGGGCTGCGCTAACGAGCAAAAACGCCGCCAGCCCAGCCGCCCCACCAAACCCCCCAATTCGCACCGTACCCGTTTTTGGGGTAAAAGGCTGTTGAGTGCGTCCTGCTAGCGAAGAAACCACCTCTATATCAGCAATTTGAGACGCTCTTACCGCCAGTTCAGCAGCATCCCCCGTCCCCCCCAAAATTAGCAACCGTTTTTTCACCAAATTATCCCTAATAGCTGGTAAAAGTATAGTCATTTATAGGCATGGGAGGCTTCAAGTCCCTCCCCCTTCACTTTTACTTTCAGCGGA
>NZ_JAUBTS010000067.1:0-38609 GCF_036705105.1 Microcoleus sp. B9-D4 | reverse complement strand
ATTTGTTTGTTTTGTAAATTTAATTCGACTCTTTACTTATCTTAACATACTTTGGTTTTTTTACACCTACCTACTTACTTGGCCTCGACATAACTACACAGCAGTCACTAATTTATCGGTTATGACAACCATTGCTCTTAATTTTTACCGATTTTTAGGCTTTTAATCATTAAAAATCGGGCAAAGGTGGCTAAACTATGAATTTTAAAAGCTCATATTTTTACTCAGTTAAAATTGTATATTAGCTCCATAATCCGCTCAAAATTATAAAAATAAAGTTTTCAACCCCAAGGAGAGCAAGGAAAACGGTTTATTCAACTATCAATAAAATTGATAGTTTGATTTTTAGCGCTTGAGTCGGACATTAATGTTTTCATTCTCTTATTTTAGCACAGCTAAAATAAGAGAATGAAACAGCCCAGCCTTAACTGGGGGATTTTTATGTCTAGACACGCACTAGACATATATTAGACAAGTGACGCAAATTTTCTAGAAATACTAGATACACTAGACAAATACTAGACAAAATGCTAACATTTAACTAGACTGCTACTAGACAATGACTAGACATGACAGACAGAGTACAGCTTAACTTGAGATTGGACGGCCGCCGTGACTTGCTCGAAACCATTAAAGATGTCGCAGCAGCAGAGGGATTGAGCGTCAATGCTTGGGTAGTGCGAACTTTAGAGCAAGCAGCCAACCAGGCAATATCAGCGCCGCCAATTCAACATCAAACACAAGTGTCCGAAATTTCGGACATCGAACCAGTGCTAGACAAATTGCTAGACAAAAAGCTAGACACTCTGCTAGCGGTTAAATTAGCAGGGATTGAGGAAAGGCTGGGAAAATTGAGTGCCTGAGTGACGGCAATGATGAATCACGAGCGGCAGGAATTGAAAGCGGCCAACAAGCAACTTGCAGAATGGGATACAGAACTGAATCAGTTACACGAGCGCAATGGCGATTTGGGGCTGAAGGTTCAAATGTTGGAGCAAGAGCTCAAAGAAGCACGGCGCGATCGGGAAGCAAATAAAAACTCAGCTCCGACCGTCGCAAAGTTTCCAGAGCCAGCCGACTTACTCAACCAGTTAAGAGCGCAGCGCAAAAAGTCGAGGGCCGAACCGGCAGACATGGAGGTAATTTTAGAAATACTTTCGTCCTGACCGATTGCCCGGAGAAGGGGTGGAGTTAAAGCAAAAAGTGGTATATACCGGAGCGGTTTATATACCACTCTTATATACCACTGCCGATAAATTGCACAGATGGCTAAAAAAGCGGATAGCATCAAAGCCTTGTGGAGTAAGGAATGTACGGAGAGGGTGGGATTTGAACCCACGTTAGAGTTACCCCTAAAGTAGATTTCGAGTCTACCGCATTCAACCGCTCTGCCACCTCTCCAATTGATTTGAGATGTGAGCTAAAAGTATTTTACCGCACAGTGTGCCAGATTGTAAATCTTTATAAAAAAGAAGTTTGATTTTCTTCAGATTCCAAAGTGGTCTTAAATCCCCCTGCGGGAGTCCACAGCAGGGCTCCGTCGCGCCCTGTCCAGAAAATCTGGGTTTTGCTTTGGCGCAGTTGGGCTGCGGTTTCTGGGTCGATTTCGTCAGCAGAGGCGATCGCCACTTGCGGCCCCACTGCGCCCAATAACTCAGCCGTCAGGGTTTTTCCCGACCACCACAGCACTTGAGCCGGCTTCAAGGTTCCCGTTGCTGCCAATTTTTTTTGCGCTTCCGGTGTCATTTCACCGATGAGCAACCAAGTTCGATTTCCCACCAGGAATTCTACCACCGGAATCTCCGCATTCACGAACTGCAACCGCGTCGCACCCAGATCAACTGTACTGTTAGTTTCTAAAGGAAAGTAAACGCCTTGGCGAGATTGCACAGCCGATATAAATTCCTGATTGCTGCCACGGTGAATTTGTTTCGGAGCATTGTTATCATAAAATGTTTTAATTGGCAAGCGTTCTAGTAATTTTCCCCAACCACTGCTCAAACCTAAATGACCGTGAGTGGCGATCGCAAAATTCACAGAATTAACTCCTTGCTGCTGCAAAAAAGGCAACACTGTAAACCTCACAGTATTTTCATCACCGCTATTGATCAGCGCCACTTTTCCCCTATCTTGAATTACTAAAACAGGCTCACCAGATGTCGCCAGCAAAGTAACTTGAAATAAAGAGGATTGAACGTGCCAAGCTGGCAAAACTATGATACTTATTCCCGCCACCACCGCCAGCGGTAAAATCCAAGCAGATGAAAAACTCGGCAGCGACACAACTCTACTTTCTTCCTTCTTCCTTCTTCCCTCTTCCTTCTTCCTTCTTCCCTCTTCCTTCTTCCTTCTTCCTTCTTCCTTCTTCCTTCTTCCCCCAATCCAAACCCAGCAAATTAAACTGTAAAGCGCGATTAGCTGCAACACCGATACTTGACCGACAGCTACAGAATTACCGGGTAATTGCGAGAAATATTGGGCGATCGCAATTAACCCCTTTGCCGGATAGTCCAGCAGTTGTGCTAAAACACTGCCAGCCGGCGGAAAAATCAATCCAGCTAAAGCGCTAACCATCCCCCCAATACTCAAAATCCACAGCAAAGGAGCCGCAATAATATTGACTAAAATGCTGTAAGGTGATACCACGCTAAAAACGTAAAGTAGCAGCGGCAGCACCCAAACTGAAGCGGCGATCGGAACCACAACAATCGAAGCGATCGCGGGCGGCATCCAGTCCAATTTTGCCATCAGTGGCGGCGTTGTCACGATTAACCCCAAAGTCGCCAAAAAACTCAGTTGGAAACCTAAATCCCAAATCCACAAAGGGTTAACCAGCAGTAAAATAGTAGCAGCAATTAACAGCAATCCCAGCGGCTTAACTTGGCGGTTCAGCACCAAAGCAAATAATGTTCCAAATCCCATTAAAGCGGCGCGGCATACTGAAGCTTCAAAGCCGGTTAATCCCACAAGCAAAAATAAAGCACCGACGCCAAAGCTAAATTGTAATTGTTTGGAAAAACGCCTGGTTAAAGCTAGAACTAAAGCCAAAACCATCGAAACTTGAGTGCCGGAAGCTGCGATCGCGTGGGCCAATCCAGCCTGGACAAAAGAGTCGCGGATGTTGTAAGGTAAATCTACCGCTTGTTTGCCGAGGGCGATCGCACTGATCAAGGGCCCTTCGGGAACATTTAACTGCGATAGTTGCGATCGCACGATCCGCTGCCGCATCGCTTGAATTTTCGATGGCTGCATCCCGCTTGGTTCCAAGAAAGCAGCCGTTTGGCTGTTAACTCGATTTACATCCGCGATCGCCTTTTCTCTCTTCCAGTCAATTTGACGACCTTTTAGCCCTACAAAAGCTCCTTCTCTGGCTAAATATGTTTTAAAATCAAAAGCCCCCGGATTCGACGGTGGCTGCGGTTTGTACAAGGAACCCACAACTGCGATCGTATTGTCGGCGTACAAACCCGTTGCTTGCAGCAGGGGAACTGTAACGTAGAGTTTGCCGGATACTGGGCGGTTTACGACTGCTCCTCCCTCGCTGCCGTTGATTTCGCTAACTAAATCTGTTTCTAGCCAAAATTGCGATCGACCCGATCGAGTCAATCGAGGCGTACTGACAACTCTACCGCGAACTGTCACTGCCACTTCTTGAGTGTTTCCAACCGCCGGAATCAGTTTGCTGATGTCATCTATTGCCGGTTGGGGCGATCGAACTGCAAAATAAACACTAGCTAGAAATGCCAGCAAACCCGCCACCGCCCACACCCATTTCGCTCTCGGCAGCATCTCCAACAAACTCAACTCTTCCCTCGCATCTAAGGGTTCTTCAAGAGCATTTTCTTTTTGTCGGCTGCGTCTTTTCTTAGTAACTTTGACAGAATTTTTAGTATATTTTCGCAACAATTTCGGCAGGGCGATCGCTACCGCTATTCCCAAAGCAAGTATCGCGTATCTACCCCAAGAAACCGCTGTAGAAATCAATCCCAAAATGTAGGCAAGACAGAAGATGACACCCGTTGCTTGATTCATTAATTAGCAATTTAGAGGGGGAATATTTCAGGGAAACCTATGCGGGACTTATGCACTCCTTACGAAAGAAACCGGGTTTTTCAGCCGGGGTAAAGGGCTAAACGCCGTGAACTTGGGTAAAAAATCCGGTTTCTGGCTACCTGTGCGTAAGTTATGGCAAAAATTCTTTCCTTACATTCTTTCCCTTCCCCTTCCCCTTCCTCTTCCTTTTCTAAATAGACAGCCCCAATTTTAAACCGAAAGCCGCGTGCAGCACCATAAGTGCCAGAGCCGTCGTGCCTAAATAAGCGTGAACCGCGCGCAGTGCCAGCTTATTGCCCCCAAAACCCGTTAGCGAAATCAAGCTGCCAACAGCCAGTAAAACCAGCACTGCCGAACCCGTCCAAAAATGCGGACTTTCCATGACTGGCTGGTGCTGCATCACCAGCGACAGCAAGCCGCCTGTATAGCCCAAAGCTAGAAACAAAAACATCCACGGTGCAAGCTTGCGGTGATCCGAGCGACTTTTGAGTGCGACATCTTTATCGGCGGCCAAACGTCCCTGCCATCCCGTATACCCGACAAAACTGCCCATCGCCACCACCACTATCCCCATCATTACAGGGTGTCCCCAATGGGTAATTGGTTCGGGAATTCCCCGACTGCGAAATTGACTGGCGATGGGTTCTAGTAGTTCGCTGAGATTGATCATTTGCTTGAGATTCCTAACTTTGCGATCGCTAATTTTGATTTAACCAACAACTTACTCTAAATAGCAATATACCGATCGTGATTTTCAATCACTGTTTCCAGCCAAAACTCTGTATAAAATAAAAGAGCCGGACACAGGAGAAGTGTATTACCTAGCCTCAGTAGGGTATCTGCCATTTCAGTTAATTTGAGCTGAGCAGTATCCAGTTTTTTGTCCCCACACCAGTAAGAGGATGCTATTGCAGACGGCGCTATGATTAAGCCTTACCGATTTTTGCAGCGAATTGCTCAACTGTTCGCCTACGCCTACTCAGCACTGATTGTCGGCTATCTGATTCTGAGACTGATCTTTTGGGACAGGTTGTGGCCGGTTGCCTTGATGGGGGATTTTGTTCCTTGGATTTTCTTGCCAATCTTCCTGCTGCCAATTCTAGGGTTTTTTCTCATAAAGAAACGCTGGTTCGCGATTGTTTCATCTGTGGCTAGCCTCTGCCTGCTGGGTTGGCTACACGTCACCTACTTTTCTCCCCAGCCTGCGAACATCAGTGACTCCCCGCCAACGCTCAAGGTTTTTTCTCTCAACCTCGGCTGGCATCACAAATCCCCACAAGCCTTGATTAATCTAATTCAGGAAGAAAAACCCGACCTCATTTGTTTGCAAGAAATTAAGGAGGATTACGCCAAAGAAGTATTCTCTAAGTTGGCCGCATTATACCCGCACCACCTGGGGCGCGGATACCATGTGATTCTCAGCAGATATCCCATTCGCTCTTTCCAAAAGTTACGGCTAGCCGGTGGGAACGAACCACAAGAACGAGCTATTATCGAAATGAACCAGCAAGATGTAGTTCTTTATAACATTTCAACAACCCCACCGTGGTTTCGCCAGCATAAAATTTTGCCTTTCCTCAAAATCCCAGTTTACGAGTACGGCGACCGACCGGCACAAATTCAAGATTTAGTGCGGCGACTCCAAAAAGAAACGCTGCCGACTATTGCCGCCGGGGACTTTAATCTGACTGACCAGTCTCAAGACTACTATTATTTGAAAGCGGTTATGCAAGATGCTTTCCGAACAGCAGGAGTGGGTTTTGGCTTTACTTTTCCTCACGGGTGGGATCTGAGTTTACTGGTTAAACAGTTAAACTGGAAATTAACTTTTCCCCTGGTGAGGCTTGACTATGTTTGGTATTCTCACCACTGGGGGGCAAAATCAGCCAAGGTTTTACCGCCAATCGGTTCAGAGCATCTGCCGGTGTCGGCCCAACTGGGGATGCAACCGGAATTTGGACGAGTGTAGGGGGTTGGCAACACTTTGGTGGGGCGACCACAAGGGCATTGGTGTCAATTTAAGATCGGGGCGAAGAGCGTGATGCTGTTGGCGAATCCGTGAAGGGTGACTCCTCACATTTGCTCCCGTCGCACCCCTCTTAGATCGTGTCCGGATAATTCCCCGCAATTAATTTTTCTATCCTTCTTCCTCTTTCTTCTTCCTTTTTGGCGTACTTGGCGTCTTGGCGGTTCATTATTAAACCCCCCAAAGAAACAAAGTATTGATTCGCCAACAGTCTCATGGAATGCGCGATTATACAAACAGGGAATTTTAGACAAATGAAGATGTTTTCAACCAAGCACAGACGAATGGCTCGAATTAAGCCTTACTGGCTTTGCACTTGACTGCTGAATCGCCCGTATGCCATAGCCCTGGGTCTGCGCTTCACCCAATCTTCACAGCCTCATTCTCACTCTGGATGTTAAATCCTACCTGCCTGCTCAAAGTTAATTTCAATTCCTTGACTTTTGAATGCCAAAGTTAGAAATTAACATCGCAGCCGACGAACACTCCCACTTCTACATTTTGCTAATCGCTCTCAAGGGAGAACCAACTGCTGAAAAAAAACTAGAGGTTCCAAGTTTGAGACTTCTGGCATAAAGTATGCCGTCTGCCCAGGCTCACTTCGATCGACTGATCGCTAAACTGTCTCAAGGCACCCTGATAGCACCCTTGGCTGTTGAGCAGCCATCGCTGTGCACCTAAATGAACCCTCTCAACTAACTTGCTGGGGATTCTGTTTTAGCAGACAAGCACTGACTTTCTTGCGTCGCCTTCCTCGGAACCGTGCAATCGCTACACTCACTGCGCCGTCGCTAAAGTAGCTTCCGAAGGTTGGATTTGATACTTTACGAGATTTGCCAGTTCTTGTAACTGATTAATCGCTTCTGCACCTTCTAGTTTCATGAGTTCGCGGTCGTCCCGCATCTCAGTCCAAGTGATACCGTAATCTGACACTAAAAATCGAATCAGATGGTTGTCCGTCAAACTGACCATAAATGAGGCACTGTTCATCTGACCCCCGCAAGTGTAGCAGGATGCCAGATAACCCCGATGCTCTAGCACGATCGCTAAAGCTTGGAGGTTCATTACCAAATCTTGAACGAATTTACGGTGTTGTTCTGCAAGTCTCAGAAACACAGTTCTCCTCCTATCACCACACCGTGTATTTTACATCCCATTTAATAATTTCTTAATAAGTGGGTATTTAGGTGCTGGTTCAGTATACGTTTAGTATGCTCAAAAAAAATCGGATTAGCGACCTCTTCAGCCTACCTATACTACATTAACCGAGTTGTGCTCGAAACGCAGTATCAGCAGCGACATTCAGCCAAAACAGGCTATCGCGGGGGACTCCAGCCGGAAAATTTGCCTGCTGTAAAGGGTGATTCAGCCGTCGCAGAGCCCAAAGATACAAATAACTAATGATAGCCATGAAATTAGTTAAGTATAAGAGTTCAATCACCCTGGGGATACTCGTCCCAAAGCGTAGTCGTCTGCCGCAAGCTCCGAAAATCGCCATTCCCCAAAATCAAGTGATCCAGTAACGGAATCGACAAAAACTGCGCTCCCGCCAGCAACTGTCGCGTCAAAGCAATATCCTCCGGGCTTGGTTCCACAATCCCGGAGGGGTGATTGTGCGAGATAATCGCCCGCGTGGCCCCCTGGCGGATCACCTCGCGAAAAATATCCCGTGGGTGAGCCAAAGTTTCCGTTGCTGTGCCAATTGTAATTACCTGAGTACCCAGCAGCCGATTTTTTACATCCAGCAACACCACAGCAAAACGTTCCTGAGACTGCCACATCAAATCCTGACTCAGGGCATCCGCCGCCGCTTGCGGAGAGTCAACCACAGCCATTTCCGGCGGCCGCGACTGAAACACCCGCTTCCCCAACTCCACCGCCGCCAAAATCGAAGTTGCCTTGGCAGGGCCAATCCCGTGAATCTGCGTCAACTCCTGAACGCTAATAGTGCGTAGCACAGCCAAAGGATCACGGTGGTGCAAACTCAACTGATTTAAAATATACTGTCCGAGCCCGACGGCGGAAAGCTTGCCGGGTCCCTGACCAGTACCCAGGAGAATCGCAATCAATTCTGCAGTCGCCAAACTTTTCGGGCCACCCGCCATCAACCGTTCCCGTGGCCGTTCACTCGTTGGCAAATCGACAATTCTCAAGCTGTAAGTCATAGCTGCACCCGCACCGCAAGCTCAACAATTAGACAATTTTAGCCGATCGATTTGCCTTCTTCAATTCGTACAATCACCGAAAAAAGCCTTCATCATTAACCGAGGATTTTGGCAGATCAAATCTAACCCAGCGTTTCACAAGCGATCGAGTCTTGATCTCGATCGAGCTTAAAAGGATCGCCCGGATATGCCTCTAAAACTCGCTGCGCTTCAGCTTGAGTCGCAAAGTCAGAACAGTTGCAATCCGAGTTAACGCAACTCGGAAAATCGGCACTTTTAACCTTTGGTTTAGAAGACTCGTCAATAACTTTCTTGGTATCTTTCTTTGGCTGCTGTGCATCAAGAGCAATCTCTGCGGTTCGTTCAACAGATTTGACTGAAGATGGCAATTTGCGATCGGGCTCTGGTTTGGCAAGTGCAGGTGCGGCAGGAGAAATTGCAGGTTTCGGTGTTGGTGTCCGCGTTTTCACAGTCTCCGGCTTGGGTGTCTGCACTGCCGAAAGCGGTGATGGCTTAGCGGTTTGAGATGATTCTAGCCGATCGGTTGGGGCCGGAGGCGCCACCGAAACTTCCTGAGACGGATTGGGTGCGGTGACGCCAACAAGTACAAACGAAGCCGCCATCAACCCGCCGTACATCGCGGCCGATCGCTTGCGGGTTGGTGTACCCATTTCGGATTAACAATACCCAGAAATAAGGCAGGTATCGACAAGAGAAAGCTTAAGACGAAAAAATTAAACATCGCGACTTTATACCCGTAAAAAATAGAAGTAATCCAGGACGCATAAACCGGGTTTATTTTACCCAAATACGAGGTGAAGCACGAAGGATATCTGTTTAAACAACCTGAGTTATTTAATCTCTGTGCGTAAGTCCTGACAAGTTAACTTGCTTATTTATCTGCCGACCAACTCACAAATCCCTATGATTTACCAAAAACTTGGGTTTAAAGCCCCGTCCTTATAGGACGGCTTTGTGCTAGACTTTTCGCGTAGCGAGTTCTCACGTAAGATGTTCGTTTTAGAATTCAAGGCTAAAGGCAAACCAAATCAGTACGCAGCAATAGACGAGGCAATCAGAACTGCTCAATTCGTTCGGAATAAGTGCATCCGATTTTGGCTCGACAACCGAGGAGTAGGGCAAAAAGACTTGTACCGTCACAGCACTGCGCTCAGAGAAGAGTTTGCCTTTGTCAAAGATTTGAATTCTAGTGCTTGCCAAGCTTCTGTAGAAAGGGCTTATTCTGCGATTGCTCGGTTCTACGACAACTGCAAGAAAGCCGTTCCCGGAAAGAAAGGTTATCCGACTTTCAAGAAAAACAGTCGGTCTGTTGAGTACAAAGTCAGCGGTTGGAAACTTTCGGAAACTCGGAAGCAAATCACACTCACTGATAAAAAGGGAATTGGCAAGCTCAAACTAAAAGGGACATGGGATCTCAACTTCTACCAAATCGATCAGATCAAGCGAGTTCGCTTAATCTGTCGTGCTGACGGCTACTACGTTCAGTTTGCAATCAGTGCTGAAAACAAAGTAGATACAACGCCAGCAGGTAAAACAGTTGGATTGGATGTAGGGTTGAAAGAGTTTTATACAGACTCCGATGGCCACACTGAACCAAATCCCAAGTTTTATCGAACGAGTGAGAAGCGGCTGAAGTTTAGACAACGCCGTGTTTCTCGCAAAAAGAAAGGCTCTACCAACCGAAAGAAAGCAATTAATCGATTAGGGCGAGTACACCTCAAAATAAGTAGGCAGCGGGAAGAACATGCTAAGATACTGGCGCGTTGCGTAATCCAATCTAACGATTTGGTCGCCTACGAAGATTTGAGGATTAAAAACCTAGTAAAGAATCACTGTCTCGCTAAATCAATTAATGATGCTGGTTGGTATCAATTCAGAAAGTGGTTGGAATATTTTGGAGTAAAGTTTGGCAGGGTAACGGTTGCTGTCAATCCTGCTTATACTTCGCAAAAATGTTCTAACTGCGCGGCAATCGTCAAAAAATCCCTATCCGTAAGAACTCACGCTTGTGAATGCGGATTTGTTATGGATAGGGATTGGAACGCCGCGATTAACATTCTGAAAAGGGCATTGAGTACGGTAGGGCATACCGGAACTTGGGTCAAAGACCCGAACGCTTTGGGAGATTCGACCACTACTTTGGCTGGAGAAATCCTGTCGCAAGCAAGTTGAGTCTGTGAACAAAGAATCCCCTCGCCTTTAGGCCCGGGAGTGTCAACCTAAATTCTGGCCATTCAGTTGAGGCCAGCAGCCCCGATGAAACTGGTTGTGGCGCTTTAGGTGCTATAACCCCAAGCAAAACGAACGAAACTGCCATCAAGCCGCCGTACAAGGCAGCCGATCGCTGGCGAGTTCCCTGTCCCACCCATTGAGGATTTAGCAGACCCAGACAAAAAGCCGGTGTGGAAAACATAAAAGTTAATACAAACAAGCTGGACATCACGCACCTCCGACTAGCGAATTGCAGCGATTAATTACTTTTATCTCCAATTAATATCTCCCAAAATCCGCTTAAAAAAGTTATCATTTAGAATTTATGACTTTGGACTTATTGCCTCTTATTAAGCAATAATAAAACTGGTTAAATGTCTAACTTTAGGTAGGTGTTAAAAAAAATAATAGCTTTCGAGAGAGCCAGAAAAGTCAGCTTAAAATAGAAACTAAATTCCTTACTCAAAATATGAAAGTCCGCTTTAACGTAGTGCGCCAAAATCAAAACGAGGCTCCCCGGGTTCACACTTACACCTTAGATGTGGAAGAGAGCAATACCATCCTCGACTGCCTCAACAGCATCAAGTGGGAACACGACGGCACTTTAGCTTTTCGCAAAAATTGCCGCAATACAATTTGCGGCAGTTGTTCTATGCGAATTAACGGTCGATCGGCATTAGCTTGCAAAGAAAATGTGGCCAGCGAACTGGCAAGATTGCAAAAAATAGCTGATTCCAGCTCAGCAGAAATGCCTACCGATTTCATCCCAGAAATCACCGTCGCCCCAATGGGAAATATGCCGGTCATTAAAGATTTGGTTGTTGACATGACCAGTTTTTGGGACAACCTAGAAGCAGTTGAACCCTATGTCAGCACAGCCTCGCGAGCAATTCCAGAACGCGAATTTCTGCAAACTCCACAAGAGCGATCGAAACTCGACAAAACTGGCAACTGCATCCTCTGCGGCGCGTGCTATTCTGAGTGCAACGCGCGCGAAGTCAACCCGGAATTTGTCGGCCCCCACGCCCTCGCCAAAGCTTACCGCACGATCGCCGACTCCCGCGACAGCGAAACCGAAAATCGGCTCGAAAAATACAACGAAGGCACCGCAGGCGTCTGGGGATGCACCCGCTGTTATTACTGCAACTCGGTTTGTCCGATGGAAGTTGCGCCGATGGATCAAATTGGTAAGATTAAACAGGAGATTCTTGATCGCAAAGATGACCAAGCCAGTCGATCGATCCGCCACCGCAAAGTTTTAATCGATCTTGTCAAAGAAGGTGGCTGGATAGATGAGCGGAAATTTGGCATCGAAGTAGTAGGAAACTACTTCCGCGACGTTAAAGGTTTGCTGAGTCTGGGCCCGTTGGGTTTGAGAATGATCGCTCGCGGCAAGTTCCCGCTGTTTTTTGAGCCTTCAGAAGGTACCGAAACGGTGCGAAATCTGATCGAATCGGTTCAAAGTTTAGAAAAGTCAGCAGATTAGCGATCGGCTGTCCTTTTCCTGGTAAATTACAAGTTGTGCGATCGCAAAGCTTCCCAAAAATCATCACTCAAAACTCGAAACTTAAAACTTTTAAATGACTGCTCAAACTCCTCCATCTCCAAAACCGACAACCCCAAATACCCCAAAACCCGAACCAACGTTTGGGTGGAATGCCTACGCGGAACAAATCAACGGACGATTTGCGATGGTGGGGTTCGTGGGACTTTTGCTGCTAGAATTCTTCACCCGCCAGGATTTTTTCACCTGGCTGGGTCTGCGTTAAATTAATCAAAATTAATTAAAAATGGAAGCTGAAAAATTATCTATATTTCAGCTTCCATTGGATTTTTAATAGTTATTGGAAATACACTTTATCAAATTATTAGAAGTAAAAAGTTATAACATTTATAGTGGCATACAAACATATGAATTTACCAAAGTCGATCGCAGTTGCTTGTAGTGCGATCGTCCTTGAATTATAGGGACACGGTATTGCCGTGCCCTGACTCCGAAGTTTAGTTCATATTCTGTTCGGTCGATGACCCCTAATACGGTAGGGGCGGGTTCACGAAAAATATCTGCCAATAATTGACAATCTCAAAAACCCGCCCTTTTAATCGTTCGAGCGGACATGATATCAAACTAATTTCCAGTTGTTTCACGGACGGTTAAACTGTACTTGCCTCTACCTTTTGGAGGCGGATCGTAAGCATTGACAATGACGCGATAGCGACCGTTCGCAGACAAGGTAACAGAAATCTCTGAATTGGAATTTTGCTGCGTTGCATCATCATTTTCTGCAAGTAGCTCGCCCTGGGAGTTGAAAATAGCGAGATAAGTATCAAACTCGGTACTTTCTACGGTAACAACCACTTTCTGACCCTGAGTCCCTTCAAAGGTATACTCATCGTACAAACTGCTGTCCGAGGGCAGTACAGAAGACTTAGCAGGGCTGAGTTCTCCGTTTTGCTCTAAAAGGACTTTAGATGAACCCGCATCAGGACTCGGCCGAGGTTCTAAAGTTGGACTCTGAGTTGGCGAACTCTGTGGTGATGGTGACGGGTTGGGGCTTGCTTGAGCTAAAACCGCCTTGCCAGCAGGCTTCGGATCAGTTAAATTTTGAGGAAATTCTGCTGCAATGAGGGTGGAACTACTGTTAGCAACTCCACCTAAATTTGAAACTGGCGGCGAGACAGTCGGCTTGCCAGAAAAAGTAGCTACCAGAGCAATTGGCGCGATCGCCCAAAATCTAACTTGACGCATGAATTACCTCGGTTTGCAACGAAGAAGGAAGGAAGAAGTCAGTAGTCAGTAGTCAGTAGTCAGTAGTCAGTAGTCATGAGTTATTTGTTAGGTGCTACCAATGCCCCATGCCCCATGCCCCATGCCCCATGCCCCATGCCCCATGCCCCATGCCCAATTTTCACCGGACAGTTAGAGTGTAACGACCCCGGCCCGAAGCATCGTAAGCATTGACAATTACGCGATAGCGACCCGTAGCGGGCAAAGTAACGGTCAGAAACGCATTTTTAGTCGAATCGCTCCCATCGTCATTTTCTGCCACTAATCGGCCGTTAGGGCCAAAGATAGCCACATAGGGATCGAAATCTGTACTTTCGAGGGAAATGGCTACAGACTGACCCGATCGACCTTCAAAAGTATACTCTCGATACAGACTGTTGTCAGACGGCAATACTGGGCCGCCTGCAACTAAAGCGCCTTCTTCTTGCAAAATCGCCCGAGAAGGCGCGGTAGGAGCACTCGCTTTCAGTTCTAACGTATAAGCCCCTGACTGCTTAGCTTGGTAGGAATTTGCCACTAACGTGTAAGTCCCGTCTGCTGGCAGCCTGACTGTAATTCTGGCGTCTTTACTGCCTGCCCCGTCATCGTCTTGTGCGATTTCGCGCTGGTTGGGCCCGAGCAAAATTAAATAAGGGTCAATTTCTTGACTTTTCATTTCTATTGTGATTTGCTGGCCCGCTTTTCCCTCAAACGAGTAGAGGTCAAAAAAGCTGTTGTCGGTGGGCAGAACGCTAGACTTGTCGGTGAGGAGGCCACTGACGGCGGGCCCGTTTAACGCAACTTTTTGAGGTGATTTGTTGCCACCAAAGGGCGATCGGGCTTGAGCCACGCGGGGAGCCCGCCCTTCTCGCACCGCTGTCAGGAAAGCGGGTAATTTGTCTGCTGAAATTGCAAAACCGATACCGATATTACCTCCACCCCGACCGCGAGTAAAAATAGAAGTATTGACGCCGATTAATTCTCCTGAACTGTTGAGCAGTGGGCCTCCTGAATTGCCGGGATTGATGGCGGCGTCGGTTTGAATTAAGCCCCGCTGCTGGTCGATGCGACTGACGATTCCGACTGTAAAAGTACCTTGAAATTGACCGAAGGGATTCCCGATCGCAAATGCTTGTTGCCCGACTTTCACCGAACCGGGACGGGCTAAAGGAATCGTGGGCAAATTGTTTTGATCGCGAATCTTCACCACGGCTAAGTCTAGACCTTCTTCGCCGAATCCAATGACATCGGCGACAAGTTTTCTGCCGTCTGACAAAATGATATTGACGGTACCGCCTGCCGAAACAACGTGGGCGTTAGTTAACACCATGCCGTCGGGGCTGATAATTGTGCCACTGCCGTTAGATTTATCTGTATCAACGGTAACAACCGCCGGACTAGCCTTTTCGTAGACTCGAATATTGGTTTGTTCTTCGACATTTTGGGCGATCGCGCCCTGGGAATGCACCGAGTTAAATTCTGTTAAATCTGTTGATTGCCGCACAGGGGATGTCGTAACAACCGCACTGGCGCTGGCTGCAACCCCAACCGTTAAAATTCCCGATACTGCTAAACTTAGAAGTTTGAAATTCATGGCGATCGATTTAGTATTTAGCGATGGGTAGCTAGGAATTAGGTTTTGTGGCTAACCGCTAACTACCTTCTCTAATTATTTTAGGACTTGCACCACGGTAGTGACATTCCTTACGCCGGTTCTCCAATTCGGGAATCTGAATCAGCAGCTAAATACTTAAAATTAGCTTGTCGTACCTCGGCATCCTCATTGCCGTAGAAAAAAGACAGCAAAGCAAAACGCTGGCCGCTAATCACCGGCGTCGCTTCATGCAGCAAAGAACACGAAAAAATAATCGCCGTGCCACAATCCCCTTTATAACCGTGCGGCGCGTACTCGGGAAACCGTAAAAATCCCCCCGTGTACTCTCCCACATTCAAGTTTAGCGTCATCGCAAACCTGCGGTGCACCGTAGCTTTGCTAGTGTTGTCGCGGTGCGGCAGAAAATAACCGCCGCTGTCAGCATCGTAACAGCCCACCAAATACCGCTCAAACCTGGTAATTGTAAACTGAAAAGCTTTCTCTACTTCCGGCCGCACCCGGCGCCAAATAATCGCACTCAATCGCTGCTGTAACTTCGGGTCTTCAATAAAGAAATCTCGGCGCTTCTTGAAAGTGTCGTCGTGCAGACCAACTGTTTTCCCGCCTATTTGCCTCATAAAGCCGGAAGGACTGCCACCGTGAGTTTTGTACATATCGATTAAACTGCGGCAAGATGCTTTGTCCAAAACGTTAGGAATTACCAACACCGGAGCGTGGCGAGTGGCTGCTCGGGCTTCCTCAATTGGGGGCAAACTTTTGAGAAAATCTAATACTTGCTGGGCGTGTTGGTGCGGTTCGCCCATCGGCAAAATATTAATTACCTGAAGGTTTTCGTTGAGAACAAAAGTTTGTGGTGCATAGTAAACTCCGGCAACTCCATTTTCTTCGACATCTCGGAAAACACCGTACTGCTGACTGACTTTTTTATCCAAGTCCCAGAAAAAAAGGAATGACGGAGCAATTGTGGTTGGTCTGTTTTGTTCTTTGTCTGCTGGGTCAACGCTCACTCCGAACCGCGGTACTTGCAAGCTTTGGAATTCTTCTGAAAGCTCTTGAAAGCTTTTGAGGATAACTTGGATTTGTTCAAAAGCTGCGCTGGCAAAGAAAAACAGTACGACTCGCCGGCCGCCAACAGTTGAGAAATGAAATAAGGGGTTATTTGTAGAAGGAACGGAAAACCAGGGAGCCGGATCTCCTATTTCGAGTAATGGCATCTTGCTGATTTGAGATTTGGGATTTTATTTTTAGATTATTATTTTGTGGATTAGTTCCACAGGTTCGGTAGGTCAATCGATTTTAGATTTTAGATTTTAGATTTTAGGATCGCGAATTAAATAATTTACACTCTTGAAAGTGGGGAGTAGGGTTGGGCTTATAGCCCGCCCTTTCTGGACGGGCGGGACGCCCATCCCACAAGAACCATCACGCATTCTAAGTTATTTAATTTTAATTCCTGAGATTAAAAAAATGAAGCATTGACCCCACGAATAAATTCGGGGACTCCTTTATCGGATACAGGTTTTTTATTGAGCCGTCCTGAGTCTGCTTTCGGAATGAATCCGGGGGCTTGTATCCTGGATGCTTGATTGTCAAAATAAATTAAAAAAAAAATTAGCTTTTATTTGTGTATATCTGCGTTGGTCTGGGGTTTCACACTGGCAATTTACAGTCTTTTTAATCATTTTAATATCTGAAGAATAAGTAGATGGGCATCAATAAACGCAACTTATTTTTTTGCCTGCGGGTACGAGAAAAGTTTAGTTTCACCCATCTACTTAGTGTTTGCCTATTTGTCGAAACTGGGGGAATTATCGGGTTGGTCTTCCGGGTATTCTACAGGTCGATACTCCACGTAGTCTGACGGCGGTGCTTCCACGTCGCGGTTGCTGGGGCGAGACCTCGATGATTCCGTAGGACGGCGTTTTTTGGTTCTCGGCGGGGTATCGGAACTGCGGTTTTCCGAAGCAGGGGGGCGACTGCTGCTGCGGGTCGGTCTTTCTTCGGGGTTGTCTGAAACGTCCCAGTTGTCAGACTCTTGGGTTTGCGGGGCTTCTGGGCGAGAGGGACGTTTGCGCGAGGCTCGATCGCCCGAATCGGGCCGTCCGGTGTTAACGCTGCCGTTGCGATTCGAGGGGCGGCGGCGGGGTTCGTCGTCGTAGGCTTCCCGAGAAGAACGGTAGTCTTGGCTGCCTCTGATGCGGGGACGGGGCGGATAGTCTTCCTCTGGTTCTAGCTGTTCCATGTCGGCATCGTAGCCGTCGTAACCGTAGGCGTTGCTGACCGGTCGGTCTTCATCTACGTATTGGGCGCGACTTTTGGCTTGGGCTGTGGTCGCTCCTCGCAGCTTAATGCTTTCTGCTGCAAAAAATATGGCGGAACCGGTGAGCAGAAATTGACCGAATGCCAGAATTGGGTCAAGCCGCCACCCCTGAAATAACAGAATACCGCCGCACAGCAAGCCGACTGCTGCAAAAAAAATATCGTGGTCTCGAGCTAGTTTGGGACGCCACGATCGCAGAAAATACAGTCCTGCCCCTGCTACTGCTAGGATAATCCCTAACAGGCTGCTCCAGTTCAATCCTAAATTGACCATTAGCCTATCTCCTATGTCTTTCCTATGTTAGCGAGTTAGATTTTACATCTATCATTAAGTCTGTCAGCCCGACTGTGCTTTCTGGGGCAGAGTCCGGTCAGGGTTTCAGCTTGGGAAGTCAGTATAATAATGAGTTTAACGGGAAAAAACCTCAGCTTGGCAGTCAACTGAAGGTTTTGCCTTGACAGTTGCTGGCAGCCGAGGTTTCTCGGATCGGGGAAATGCCCGACGTGTAGCCCACAATTGACTTGCAGCGCCGGACTTAGAAACCCGCTGACTTTTTAGGTGCGCTTGATTTTGTCTTTTTGGCTGATGAAGATCAGGGCGATCGTTGCTGGAATCACTACTACCACCACGCCCACCAGCAGGCTGTACAAGAAGTTCGCGAGAGAAGGAGTCATAGATTCAAAGCCTTTGTTACAACAATTTGATTTTTATTAATTTTATACTTTCGATCGCACCTGTCAAACGGTTAAAATTATGAAGGGCTGACTTAACAAAACTTAAAATTTCGAGATAAGACCCATGACTGGTATTACCGTTGCAAGTTGGATTCTGGGCTCTGTCCTAGTCGTGATGACCTTGCTGTTTATTTTTCGGATCGTCCTGACTTGGTATCCCGAAGTGAACCTGAGCAAGTTGCCGTTGAGTCTGATTGCTTGGCCGACGGAACCTTTTTTAGCCGTAACTAGAAAGATTGTACCGCCGATCGGCGGGGTGGACATTACGCCGATTATTTGGGTGGGTATCTGTAGCTTGCTGCGAGAAATGATTCTCGGTCAGCAAGGGCTGCTGACAATGATGATGTAGAAGTTGGCGGTTGACTGTTGACGGTTGGCGGTTGACTGTTGGCGGTTGACTGCCAACTGCCAACTGCCAACTGACTAATGACTATTGTGGTTCAAGAACTGTTCGACGAAATTAGTGTAAACTTCGCCGCTGAGAAACTCGGGGGAATCGAGAATTTTTTGGTGGAAGCTGAGGGTGGTAGGAACGCCAGTGATAGCACATTCCCGCAATGCCCGTTTCATCCTGCGGATGGCTGTCGGTCGATCGCGCCCCCATACAATTACTTTACCGATTAAAGAATCGTAGTAAGCGGGTATTTCGTAATCGGTGTAGACGTGAGAGTCCATCCGCACGCCGGGGCCACCGGGAGGCAAATAACCGCTGATTATGCCGGGGTGAGGGCGGAAGTTGCGATCGGGATCTTCAGCATTGATGCGACACTCGATCGCGTGGCCGTTGAGAACTACTTGGTTTTGCTTGATTTGCAGTTTTTCTCCTTGGGCGATGCGGATTTGTTCGGCTATCAAGTCGAGGCCTGTAATCATCTCGGTGACGGGATGTTCTACTTGGATGCGAGTGTTCATTTCCATGAAGTAGAACTTGCCCGATTTGTCAAGCAGAAATTCGACAGTGCCTGCACCCGTGTAGTTGATGGATTTGGCAGCGGCAATGGCGGCGTGACCCATTTGATCTCGCAGTTTCTGGCTGAGGGCTGGGCTGGGGGCTTCTTCGAGGAGTTTTTGGTGTCGGCGCTGAATCGAACAATCTCTCTCGCCGAGGTGGATGACGTTACCGTAGTTGTCGGCGAGGATTTGGATTTCGATGTGCCGGGGTTTTTCGATGAATTTTTCTAGGTAAAGTCCGGGATTGCCGAAGGCTGCGTCGGCTTCGCCTTGGGCTGCTGAGAATAGTTTGGGGAGTTCGGATGCTTCTCTCACTAGCCTCATCCCGCGGCCTCCACCGCCGGCGGTGGCTTTGATCATCACGGGATAGCCGATGTCGCGGGCGATCGACAAAGCTTCGCGATCGTCCGCCAGCAATCCCTCGCTACCGGGTACTGTGGGGACTTTCACCCGCTGCATAGTTTCCTTGGCGGTGGATTTGTCGCCCATCGCCCGCATGGCTGCCGGAGACGGGCCGATGAAGGTAATTTGATGGTCGGCGCAGATTTCGGCAAATCGGGCGTTTTCGGCGAGGAAGCCGTAACCGGGGTGAATGGCTGCGGCGTTGCGTGTCAGGGCTGCCGCGATGATGTTGGGGATGTTTAAATAGCTTTTGCTGCTGGTGGGGGGGCCGATGCAAACGGCTTCGTCTGCCAACTGGACGTGCAGGGCGTGCTTGTCTACGGTGGAGTGAACGGCGACCGTGGCAATCCCCATTTCCTCGCAGGTCCGCAATATGCGGAGAGCTATTTCTCCCCGATTAGCGATTAAAATTTTCGAGAACCCCATCTTCGCTGCTTAATTCACTCAATATTCTGTACAATAATGCCTTTCGGTATGTTCTGGATAATCGTTTTCCAGAAATTGTTCACAAAAATTTATTTTACATTTTGCTGGTAGTGGTGCTATGATTGTAAATCGGCGGTGTCAAAGGGCAAGTTACAAGTTAAATGTCAGGAACCTCAACCTGTAAATCTTTAACTGGTAACGCAAAAATCCCGGAGATTGCTAGAAAGAGCGGATGTGGCGGAATTGGTATACGCGCACGCTTGAGGTGCGTGTGGCAATATGTCCTTGCGAGTTCGAGTCTCGCCATCCGCATTGAATATAAAAAACAACTGTTGACGGTTTTGGCTGTCGGCAGTTGTTTTATATTGAGTGGTTTTTCGAGAAAGTCGATCGAGTACGGTAGGGTGCGGATTCATCAGATATTTTTAAGTGCGATCGAACTTGTGACAGATCCGCACTATACAAAATACTGTTTAACTGTCGATCGACAATTGTGTTTGAATTAAAAACATAGATACTGATCGTTTGTCAAGTAGAATGGGGTTAGTTAGGTTCCGAATCCGAGAGTTGGCTGACGAAAAAGGATGGACGCTCAAGGATGTTGCCGATCGATCCGAGGTTCCGTACAGCACAGTCAGGCACTATGCTCGATCGGAAGGACTAGCAACGGTTGATATCACATCCATTCAAAAGATAGCTCGCACTCTCGATGTTTTGATTGAGGAGTTGATGGATGTGGTCAAAGAATGAACTAATTTATCAGTTATAGTATGGGTAGAGAGCGAACACCCGCGCTCGCCTGAAAATTCCTGCAGTCAGAACATCTATGGCTTACAGCAACAGCGAAGTTGAGGGAAAATCTTTCTATCAATCAGAACCTTTAATCGCCCGATTGAGGGGAATTATCAGAGATTATCCCGAAGGTGTGGGGATTCTCAAAGAATTAATTCAAAATGCTGACGATGCGAAAGCAGCGCGGGTAGAAATAACCCTTGATTGGCGGAACCATCACGTCAAATCATTGCCGGACGATCGCATGGTACTGCTAATGGGGCCGGCGATGTTAGTCTACAACGATAGCGTGTTTGCAGACAAAGATTTTGACAGCATTCGCAGCTTGGGACAAAGCGAAAAAGCGCGAGACTTGCAGAAAACGGGTAGGTTTGGTGTTGGGTTTAATGCAATTTATCACGTTACAGATTTTCCCAGTTTCGTGTCGCGCGATCGCATCATTTTTTTTGACCCTCACGGTGCAGCTATTCCCGGCACTTCTCGGCAAGAACCTGGGCGCGAGTGGAATTTGGCAGAGGCTAAATGGTACCAAAAATATCCCGATTTTATGCAAGTCTATGCAGCGGGAGGATTGCCCGTTGGAGATACAAACTTTCAAGGTACTCTATTTCGGCTGCCTCTGCGAACAACGGAAAGCGCAAAAAATAGCGAGATTCGCAAACAAGCTTTTACTGAATCAAACGTCAAGGAACTCCTAGACGAACTGAGACAGTCGGGTGAAGAACTTTTGCTATTTTTGAAATCTGTTCAGGAAATTAGAGTCTACGAAATTCCTGCAAACAGTCAAGGAACTAGGCAAGAAATTCTAGCGATTGTTACCAAAAATCCGCAAGAAGTCCGATCGGCGCGACAAAAAATCCTTGATGCAATTCCCGATAACCCCGACAAGTTGCTGGAATTGTGCCACCGCAATCATGACGGTTTAGTCTCAGTTTCTTACCGCCACGAGATAGAAACGATTAGTTGCGATCGTACTATCAAGTCAACTTGGAGAATAGTCAGTTTAATTCGCACAGACGAAGGCGGCGAATTGGCAAAAGTCATAGAAGCAATGCACCAAAGCCAAGAAAAAGTCGTGCCTTGGGCCGGTGCGGCTGCTAGAATTAATGCTGCCAGTACAGAGGGAAATCTGGCGCCTGTTTCGGGCAAAGTTTACTGTTTTTTGCCGCTTCCTCTCGAAACTGGTTGGCAGGTTCACATCAACGGTTTTTTCAACTTAAATAGTTCGCGGGATAATCTCAGTAGCGACAGCGGACAAACGGGAAAAGATAAGCCTAGAGCTATTTGGAATGGGCTACTAGCGCGCCACGTTTTGTCTCATGCTTGTGCTAACTTAATTGTCGATTTAGTGCAAGATATCGGAGTATTTGAATCAGATAAATTTTACCAAATTTGGCCGATTAGCAAAATTACTGCCAGCAAAGCTCTGGAAGAATTGCAGGGATTTGTGATGCAGTTATTGTACCACAAACCAGTTGTGCGATCGGCTGTCAAACAAATTGTATATGAGGGTAAAATTACCGGAGCAGTAATGTCACAGACAAGATGGGTGACACCTCCGACAGTCAAAAATTTACCATCTAAAAAGTGTTGGGACGAGTTATTAGCACCGCTGTGTGCCGATAATATCGATCTTCCAAATCCGCCATTGCCCGATTCGATTTTAACAGCTTTTAAAGATGCAGGTTTGCCTTTACCAACCTTCACTGCTGCAAACTTGCGAAAGCATTTAATCGAAAATAAATCCCTAGGGATTGCGCTGTCGGATGCACCGAAAGCAAGCCTGCGAAATCGGCAGTGGATTGGGAATATGCTGCGATATTGTCTCAGCGACAATTGTCAAGATTTGCGCGGTTTGCCACTTGCTATTCTGGCTGACAATACTTTGCAGGTATTTGGGTATAATGCGATCGGCACTATCTACATTGCAGATGAGGCGCAGAGGGAAATATTTGTCAGTTATCCCGAATGGTTTCTCCACCAAGATTTAACTAAATTATTGCCTGCATACAATCTAAAGGGCATCTCAGCCATGACTGCTGCGGAAGTAGCCAAGCAATTGGTTAAGTTGGTGGATTCAACTGCGTCAGAAATTGATTGGAATCCCGATGCAACGCATCCTCCTAATGCAGAATGGTTGACTCTAGTTTATGATTATTTTTACAAGATAAATCCGAGACATCTGTCGCAAGAAACAGTCGATGCCTTGACAAAAGTGCCACTGGTTCCGGGAAGTAATGGCAAGCTTTACAAAGCGAAAATTGCTGACACTCCTTTGTTGCGCGGGGATCGAATTGAGGCGGAAACAATTGCGGCGGTAGAATATTTTGGGGCAACACTTGTCAAAGCACCGGCAAAACTTGAGGGTGCGATCGCACAATTTGCCGATCGCCACAAAAATCAGTTAGTCTATTGTATCACGGGCCCGGATATCCTAGACATAGTATATTCGCGGTGCGATCGAGGTTTGCCACCTTACAACGAAAAGCATTATACATATCTGCTGAATTTCCTGGCAAGTCGAGAGCAAATAAATTACGATGAAAACCGGAAAAAGAAGCTGCGCCAACTGCCAATTTATCCAACAACTTCCGGCGAAATAGTTGACCTCTACAGTGAAAATGTCTACCTTCCGGGCGACGGATATGAACCGCCAGAAATTGCAGGTAGTTTGCGCCTTTTACGCTTAGGACAAAAACGAGAATGGCTGCCACTTTTCCAACTTTTGCAAGTACCAATACTCAACCGCGCCCGACTAATTCGTGACTGTTTGTTGCCAGAGTATGCCTCCTTTTCCCCAGAAGAACAGTTAATCGCACTAACTTGGATTAGGGATAACTTGACTAAAGCTAGCAAAGAGTTAGAAAATGCAGGAGAGAATGCTTTCGGATTCCAGGAAGAGCTTAAAAAGGCACGTCTGGTACGCTGTAGTGACAGGAGATTGAGAGCTGCCCAATTGATTTATAATCCTTTTAGTGAGGTAGTCCGAAACATTATCGGGAATGTAGCAGTGATTCCAGACATGGAATTTTACTCGCAGAATTCTGAAATTTGGCTGAAATTTTTCTCAGAGTTAGGAATGAGGCAAAATCCCGATGCTGATGACATTTTAGCCTGCGTTGACAATCTCATTCAAAGGGCCAATCGATCGGGTGCAGAGGCTGTAGCCGATAGCTGCATTGCTATTTTTAATTACATCGTTGACAACTGGGATGCGATCAAAAATATCAGACTTGCCAACAGCAACAAGACACTACCAGAAGCACTTGTAGATAAACCTTGGCTTCCTGTCGAGGGAAATCCTCAAAAGTTAAGCCAATATTTCGGTGCTGCAAAACCTGAACCTAGATTGTACCGCGCTAAAGACTTGTGTTTCATTCAAGATGCTCCTTTAGTCGCCAGCCAAAAGTTTATATTTGCACGTCCTCAGCGGGATTTACTGAAGGTAGAAATCAAAAAGGCACTGGGTTTTGAGCCTGTAGACCCAAATACCGTTATCGACTACTTTGATGTTATCATAAAACTTTGGGAAAATGACAGTTAAAATTAAATTATCCAACAATCAAAATACACAACTGCAATCAGTCGAGGCGATTTACAAGTATTTTTACGATACTTTGGTAAAAGGCGGTATTTCGGCAGATCAAAAGCGGCAAATTCAAGAGCGTTTTGCTCATCGTCAATGTCTGTGGGATGAGTCTACGGGTAAGTTTTGGCAGCCCAAACACGCTTTTTTAGATGATGTTGGTTTTTTCGGAAATCGACGCACAACAATACCTAGTTCTAATTCTCATTCCGAAGTTTATCAGTTATTAGGACAAAGGATCTCGCCCACTGTACAAGACTACTTAGACTTCCTGGCCGAACTAGCAGCAGAGTACGGCAATAATGCTTTAAATGAAGCGGATAAAAACTGCGCGATTCAGGTACTCTACCGCCTGGAATCTCAACAGTTATTACAAGGAGTCGCAGTTAACAATATACCGATTCTTACCGCTAACAACACGCTTTGTTTGGCGGAAAAAGTTTTCATCCCCGACGCGCATTGGCGCAAGGATTATATTGACCCTAACCGGATACTGCACGATAGAGTTTCTGCCAAATTTGCTAAATCGGTTGGCTGTCTTTCTTTGTTGAAAGATGCTATAGAACGCCCGAAAACAGTAAAAATCGCCCGAAATACCAAAAGCTGCGATTGGTGTCTAGAATGGCAAAATACCTTAAACTCGGCAGAATTGCGATCGGGTTTGAAGCGGTTGATTTTTCACGAGTGCGAATCGGAACCAATTTTAGATTTAATCTGGTTGGCCAAAGCTCAAGTTGCAGCGGCTAGTCAAATTAATGTAGATTTATTTTTGAGCGATGAAACCTGTATTGCCACAGATATACCGGGTACTCAACACTTTGACGAATTCAATAAAATTTTTCAGATTATCAGTAGTGCTAGCAGATATATTATGCTATCGTATTTAGCAGAAAGTATTAACGCTCGGCTTGGGGAATATGCCGTTAAAAATTTGCTACCCCTCGCCAGCATTATCGATGCGGAGCCATGTAATATTCACAGTTTGCTAAACGAGTTGCGAATTAGGTCTTTACCATCGCTTGTCACCGCTACCGAGCCTGAAAATCAAGAATCTAATATTAGTAAAGCGGCGACAAATTCCAAGGGCGAGTCTTCCATTTATTGGGGCGCGTTTTGAGCGAGTTTATTTAATATTTCACACTCTCCAGATTAGACATCGGGGAATTTTGCTAATAGTTAAACTGTACTTCTATAGGAATTACGCATAAATACTAAAGAAACCGGGTTTTTGGCAGTTTATATGGGTTTTAACGAAGTATTCTCGCAAAAACCCGGTTTCTGACCACCCGTGCGTAAGTCCTAATTTTGCGCTAATTCCGGCGGCCGCCCCATCAAGCCGGTCATCAAGCGCAAGGCTAAAAACCTCACTGGGGGAATTGTCCGCAAACACCACAATCCAAAGCGGCGAAATGTTACAATTGGCAGCCAAGTATTAGAAAATAATCTGTCTAGAAAATCGGTAAATCCTAACACGATTAAATTCTCTTTTTTCCGCCAGTTGTGATACCGTTTCAATACTCGCAAATCGCCGATATCTTCGCCTTTTTGGTGGGCTTGCTGCAAGATTTGGGCGATCGCCCCAGCGTCTCGAATACCCATATTTAATCCCTGGCCGCCGACGGGATGGCAGCAGTGGGCCGCGTCGCCAATTAGCGCTAATCTGGGCAAAACGTAGCGATCGCTCTGCATTAACTGCACGGGAAACAAAAAGCGATCGCTCTCCAATTCCAAATGCCCTAAAAGCCCGCGTAGTTTAAATGCAGAACAGCTTACCTCGCAAAATTGCAGAAACCCCGAATCTACCAATTCTAAGTTAGCCTTTAAAATCTGCCGTTCCTCACCGTTGGGACAAGTCAGCATTGTCTGAATCAATTGCAGATAACCTTGGGCGCGGGTTTCTTCCATTGTGGGGAGTTGTCAGTAACACCGATGTTTATTTTATCACGATTGATGGTTTGGCGGTTGACGCTCCCCCGTATCAATTTCTACCCAATCCCGAACAAGTAATCGAAATTACCGTCTCCCACAGAGTTTTTAAGCGTATTGATAATTTTCCTGGTATTATCGTGAGGCCCTTCAATATAATAAGGTTTTCCATTGCGACCGAATTTCAAGCCGATTTCGCTGGTTGATTCTCCTAAATGAGCCTTCGACTGCTCGAAATCGCGATGCGGTTCAAAGCCTAATGTTTTGGCATAGGCGATCGCGCCCCAAACCAGGGCTTGTGCTTGCTCTAAACTAATCTCCTCGTACTCTTGCATAAACTGCGAGTAAGAAAGCTGAACGAATTTTTTATATTGGCTATCGTTGCAGTTACGTGGCGGGATGGTATCCTTGACTCCCAAACACCAGTAGTCGATCAAATAAGAGGCTGCAACAAAACGATTGTATCCCTTGGAACGGGTAACCACCACTAAACCCAAACCGCTCGTTTCAGAGGTTTCATTCCCTAACAATACCTTCGCAAAATTTACATCCACGAGACATTGAGCAACGGGCAATAACTCTCCTTTTTCGGCGCTAGCGAGGGCTGTTTGTTCTGCATGAGATTGAAGAAAGGTACTGACTTCGGATGCTTTCAATCCTAACTTTCGGGCAATTTGTTTGGGCGTTAATTGGCGATCGCGCAGGTTGAGAATTTCTTGTTCTTGTTCGGGCTGCATAGTTTTTCTATTGCCGTCAGGGCTGGGTTTGAGCTGAGTCGATCATTGTACCGCGTTTTTGCGACCAACTTCGTAACATTGCAAAGATTGAGGAAAAAACCCGGTTTCTTTGATTGTGCCAGTGGCGAGAAACCTCGGTTAGTCCGATAGTCCGCCAGGGGTTGAAACCCCTGTCTCATAGCAAAAGTCCTCGCTATGAGGACTAAAGAGTTTTTCATTTTTATCTCGGATTTTCAGTCGGTTTCAACCGACTTTCGCTATTAGCCAGGGGTTTCAACCCCTGGCGGATGTGGCAACACCGCTAGAGTGCAAGCAACATAGGAAAAAACCCGGTTTATTCTAATTTTGCGCTAATTCCGGCGGCCGCCCCATCAAGCCGGTCATCAAGCGCAAGGCTAAAAACCTCACTGGGGGAATTGTCCGCAAACACCACAATCCGAAGCGGCGAAATGCTACAATTGGCAGCCAAGTATTGGAAAATAATCTGTCTAGAAAATCGGTAAATCCTAACACGATTAAATTCTCTTTTTTGCGCCAGTTGTGATACCGTTTCAATACTCGCAAGTCGCCGATATCTTCGCCTTTTTGGTGCGCTTGCTGCAAGATTTGGGCGATCGCCCCTGCGTCTCGAATACCCATATTCAATCCCTGGCCGCCGACGGGATGGCAGCAGTGGGCCGCGTCGCCAATTAGTGCTAATCTGGGCAAAACGTAGCGATCGCTCTGCATTAACTGCACGGGAAACAAAAAGCGATCGCTCTCCAATTCCAAACGCCCCAAAAGCCCGCCCGTGCGCTGTTCCAACAAAGTCAAAAACTCTGTTTCATCCATTTGTTGCAAAGCTTTTGCTTCCGCGTGGGGTGCTGTCCAAACTACTTGACAGCGGTTCCCAGGTAATGGTAAGACTCCCATCGGGCCGCTCGGCCAAAAGCGCTCAAAAGCGATATCATTGTGCGGTTTTTCTGCTTTAATAGTGATAGCAACGCAGGATTGCCAGTATTTCCAGCCGCGAGTGCTGATGTTGGCTTCGGTGCGGATGCGCGATCGCGAACCGTCGGCGGCGACTAATAATTTGGTGCGAATAGTCCGAGTTTCGCCGTTTTGTTTGACTTCTATTTCGACGCAATCGGTTAAATATTTTACCTCCACTACTTCCGCCGGACAAACCCAACTAAAATTCGGGTTTTTTGCCAAACATTCGTGCAAAGCTGACAGCATGACTCGGTGTTCGCCAACGTAACCTAAAGCTGCTTTTGGTACAGGCAATTTGCCAGTATTTCCCAAATCCGGGCGGTGGAATTCGACGACACCGGGATAGTCGCCGTCGCAGAGGCTAATTTGCTCGAAGGTGGTGATTTGCGGCAAGATTTGCTGCCACACGCCGATACCTTCTAAGATCATTCCTGATAGCAGGGTGATTGCATAGGCTTGTTTTTTGGCTGCGGCGGCGGCGGGGAGTTGGGTTTCAATTATAGCGATTTTTAATCCAGAATCTTTTAACGCGCTGGCTAAGGTGGCCCCGACTATGCCACCTCCGACGATGGCTATGTCAAAGTCGAGTGTCGGTGTTTGCGTCGAGGCTGTGGTTGGAGAAAGTTGGTTTACAGGCATTTTCAAGGGATTTTGTCAAGGTTAATTGGATTGTTACTTTTTTATTGTAAAGAATTATTTCGATTTAGGGCGATCGAGAAAGGGAGAGTACCGGCATTCGTGAAAATCCAGGTTTTCAGACTACGATATCCAAATGCAAGCCCTGGATGCACTCGCTACCTCAGAAACCCGGTTTCTTCCTATATTTCTCGTCACTCAACGCAAAACTCGTAGAAACCGGGTTTCTAGCCCCCCCGATGGATCAGCCCTGAAACTAATGACTAATGACTCATGACTAATGACTAATGACCGAAAGCATCCAGGATACCCGCCACGTGATTCATCCGTCCAGAAATAAAAAACCTGTATCCGAGAAACTTGCCCCTCGAATTTATCTCGCGCAAGTCAATGCTTAAATCTAAAATCTAAAATCTAAAATCTAAAATAGATTGACCATTTCCTTGGTGTTTTCGGTAGCCAGCGCTGATACTTCCTGGCGAATGGGAATCTCGATGACAAACTCTGCACCTTCCCCGGGCGTGGAAACACACTGCAATTTGCCTCGGTGTTTTTCAACTATAATCTGATAGCTGATTGACAGTCCCAAGCCTGTACCTTTGCCGACGGGTTTAGTAGTAAAAAATGGGTCGAACAACTTGCCAAGAACTTCTTGATTGATTCCCATGCCGTTGTCGGCAATCCGAATTGTTACTGTCTCGGAATTCGCACTGGTGCTAATCCGAATTCGGTTGGGCTGAGAATATATTTTTTTGGAAGAATGAGTGCTGTTGTACTCTTCGATTGCGTCGATCGCATTTACTAAAAGATTCATAAATACTTGATTGAGCTGACCTACATAGCACTCGACTTTTGGAAAATTGCCGTATTCTTTGATAATCTCAATAGCGGGACGAAGTACATTAGCTTTGAGCCTGTGCTGCAAAATTAGCAAAGTGCTTTCGATTCCTTCGTGAATATCTACTCGCTTCATCTGCGATTCGTCGAGTCTGGAAAAGTTGCGTAAGGATACAACTAAGTCGCGGATGCGATCGGCTCCAACTTTCATTGATTCCAAAATCTTCGTAAAGTCTTCCATTAAGTAATCAACTTCAATATCTTCGGCTGCTTCTACAATTTCTGGGACGGGATTTGGGTATTTTTCTTGGTAAAGGTGGAGCAAACCGAGCAAGTCTGTGGTGTATTGGCTGGCGTGGGTGATGTTGCCGTAGATGAAGTTAATCGGATTGTTAATTTCGTGGGCGACGCCGGCGACTAGCTGGCCGAGAGAAGAGATTTTTTCGGTTTGGATTAGTTGAGTTTGAGCTTGGTGCAACTCGTGGACAGCTTTTTCGAGCTCGGTTGCTTGCGATCGATACTGTCCCTCGGACTGCTTGAGTGCTTCCAAAACTTGGACTCGATCGCTAATGTCGGTGTGAGTTCCCACCCACTCGCGAATACTGCCGTCGGCTGCCAAAAGGGGGACGCCCCGCACCCAGAAGTGTCTGTAGCTGCCGTCGGCGGCCCGCAACCGGTGCTCGACTTCGTAGAGACTTTTTGTTTCTATGGCCCGCATCCAAGCTTGAATTGTGCGATCGCGGTCTTCTGGGTGCACTGCTTCTATCCAGTTGTCCTTCTCTTTCCAACTCATGCCCGTATAAGCTATCCAATCAGGCTGAGGCTTGTCGAAGATTCCGCTAGCGTTGGTCGTCCAAACCATCTGGGCGGTGGCTATTGCCAGCGATCGGTATCTTTCCTCGCTCAGACGCACAGATGCTTCGGCTTCTCGGCTGGCTGTCACGTCGCGCAAAATTGCTGTGAATATGATTTCGCCTGCAACTTCGAGTTGGGAAATAGAAGCTTCGGCGGGAAATTCCGTACCATCTCGGCGGCGGGCGAAAATTTCTTTGCGGTTGCCCATTTTTCGGGCTTGTTTCACGCCGCAGCCGAAATTGCTGACGAGGTGACTGTGAGGGGTGGCAAAAGCTTCGGGCAACAGCAGGCTCAGGGATTGCCCGATCGTCTCAGCAGCCGTCCACCCAAAAATCCGTTCTGCACCTTGGTTGAACAGGATAATTTTTTGCTCAGCATCCACGGAAATAATCGCGTCGTCGGCAATGTCTACAATGCCGGCGAAACGAGCTTGAGACAGTTGCAGCGCTTGTTCAACTTGTTTGCGATCGCTCATGTCGCGGGCGATCGTCGAAATGTATGCGAGTTGGCCACCCGGTGCGGAGTGGGAGATGATGACTTGGCTGACGGGAAGTTCGAGTCCCGATCCTGACACGAAGGCTGTTTCTCCACTCCAAAAGCCCTCGGAAACAGCGGTGGCGATCGCTTGTTTCAAAGTGCTGCGGGCTGAAGCTGCCGTGAATTCTGCAACTTGTCGGTTGGATATATCTTCGTTTTCGCCTATACCCACCATTTTTCTGCCTGCTTTGTTGATGTAAATGGCGCGTCCTTCGAGGTTGGAGATACCTACAAAATCCGGGGTTGCTTCCAGAATTGCTGCCAAACTTCTGTTGGCGATTTCGGCTTGTTTGCTCTCAGTAATATCCCGCGCGATGCTAACTATACCGCTGATCTTTCCTAACCCGTCCCGGTAAGCACTTTTTGTAGAAAGAAATATCCTCAAATTTCCTTTGACTGGCAGCTCTTCTTCGATAGCTTCCGTTGTTCCCGCTGCCATAATTGGGCGATCGGTTTTTATAATATTGCCCGCAATTTCCGGCGGAAATAACTCGCTGTCATCTCTGCCGATAATGTCGTCTACAGACTTGCCAATTATACTGGCTCCTGCAGCATTAAGCATTAGGTAACGGCCCTGAATATCTTTGACAAATAGGGCGGCGGGCGTACTGTTGATGACTGCCATCAACAGGTTATAGTTTTTTTGAAGCGCCTGCTTTGTTGTTTGAGAGTCAAAAATTTGCTCCTGCAATTGCTCATTGGCGAGTTGCAGTTGGAGAGTCCGTTTCTCAACTTGAGTTTCTAAGTCTAATTTAGCTTTCCTCAGTCCCAGTTCCGCTCGATAGCGCTTCCGGTCTGCGCTGCAGAGAGTTTTGGCATTCTGCCAAATCAGAACTGTAAAAATAATCACGTTCAATACGCTTAACAGCGATATCCCTACCTCCGGCGTATAGGCTTGTAACCGATCTCCCAATAGGATGAAATAACCCACTAAAGGCGGGATAATGATTGCCCGTGGCAACAAGCGCCTCGCCATGATGCCGCCCGCGCGATCGCTCGTCATTACTGCTATCAATCCTCGCTCTGGACTGGCAAATAAAATGCCGAAGCTCAGCAACATAAATGCTGCAGACGTGTGCAAAGCCATCCCTGTATTATTGCCAATTTTGTAAAATAAAGCTTTGTCGTAGAGGTAGCCTATCAATCCCGTAAATGCAATTAAAAATGCACAACAGCTTAAGATTTGAATCCGCAGGTATTTAGGCCGACGTTCTGACAGCCGCAGCAGCGCTGTTCCCAGCAATAAAAAAGCACCCGCAGTATTCGGTGCCATGCGTCCTGGTGTTCCGGTGATTGTCAAAGTGTAACTTTCTTTAAATAGCAGTTGGTCGATGCCTAAGTCTAAATTAAAGCTATATTGAGCTAGGGTTAAGAGGCTAATTAATATAATTAAAAATGAGGATACAAAAATTAATTTTTTGTGATTTTTGTGAGACTTTCTTGCTGTTAATTTGGCGCGCCGGCTCTGTTGGATGAATAGAGCAAACCCGCCCAAAATAAAGCATACTGCAGTATTGGCTTTCATGGTAACGAGTCCGGGCAGAAGGCTTTTTAAGAGTTGCACATCGAATATCCAACCCAAAATGACTGTACAGCCGATCGCCATTACTGCAATACTCGCTTTTTTGGAAAAAGACTCGACAGCAGCCATTCGGGTTGAGGGCCTTTGCAGTTGTTGTGATCGTTCAAAAACTTCCAATTTCTCGCTCCCTCAAATTATTTGGGTTTCTACGTATCTAAGGTAACAATAAACACTCTAGTGATATTGTTGCCCGCTATACAAAGCTGCTTAAGATTTTCTCAAAGCTGCTAACCATAAAATATGAATTATTTTATCTAACTTTAGAGAGATCGTCAAATGAAGGTTGAAGGCTCTTATCTAGAAGGCATCCGGCAGAATTCAATAATTGTTATTGTGGGTAAATTAAAACAAAAAATTCCTTGTTCCTTGTTCGTTGTCCCTTCGCTCTCGGAAATCAGGGCCCGATTCATCGGCAAAACGGAGCGTTTTTACTCAGTACATCGAGGGATAATGGTAGCGGATGAATCTATCGGCAACAAGAGCACTCGCATTGTAAATCGGCTGCTGTGGCTGTGGGAAATGCGATCGGCACAACAGATAAGACTCGGCGGTTGAAACCGCTACTACACAAACTTTCGTCCCAGCAGAGAGGGACTAAAGAGGGGATATTAAAGTCTGATTTGGTAACGGTCAACTGACAACTGTCAACTGACAACTGACAACTGACAACACTCAACTAACTCCCAACTTTTGAAGTGCTTCCAAAGCTTCGGTTGCTGACGGGTAACGCTGGGGGAAAGCGTACAACACCATCTGGTCTAAAACGCGAGCAAACTCCGGGGTGACAATTGCATTTTTCTGCCAGATGAGATTGCCTAAATTATCAACTCTGAGTTGTTTCGGGCGCATCCCTGTCAAGGCTTGAATCCCGATAATCCCGACAGCATAGATGTCGCTGCAAAATTTCGGTGAGCCGATGGCTTGTTCGGGAGGAATATAATCTTGCTGAGTACCGCCGCGCGATCGCGTTTGGCCAGTGCTATTGTGCGAGGTGTTGATTTCTTTAACTGCGCCAAAGTCAATTAATACAATCTTGCCATCTGATGTCCGCCTGATTAAGTTTTGAGGGTGAACGTCGCGGTGAATTACATCTTGTTTGTGAACGAATACCAGCACTTCCAAGATATCTTTCAACAAAGCAATAACCTGATGTTCTTCCCAGGGTTGACCTTCGATTAGTTCTTGATACAAGGGTTGCCCTTCGATGAATTGATAGACTAAATAAAAATATCCATCTTCTTCAAAGCGAGCTAACAATTCTGGTATCCGATCGTGTTGGCCCAATCGATATAAAACGCGCGTTTCTCGATCGAATAACTGACCGGTTCTCTCAGACTGGCTTTTCAGGCGCTTGACGAGGCACAAAGGTCGATCGGGCAAATTTTCATCTTCAGCCAGATAGGTATCGCTGTACTCCGTGTTCACCAAATGTTCTCTAATTCGGTAACGCATCCGCAGCAGCTTTTGCAACATCGGATCGACAGAATTAGCTGGTTGTGTGCCTTTTTGTACAGATCTCATGATGCAGTCCCAAAGATTTGCTCCGACTACTCTTTCTTCTTGTCCAATAATTTCTGCTTGCTTGAGTACCTTGGTGAGGTCTTTCCACAAGTTGTAGCCGACATACCGCCCTAGGTAGCCCACTGTGTACCCGCGGGCGATCGGATCGTTTTGCTGAATTTCTTGGTACGTTAAACCCCCTACAACGCCTCGAATTATCGACTGCTCTAATCGAGTTAGGTGTTCTCCTGTTTGTTGGTATACGAAATTCTCTAAGAAATTAATGGCTTCTTCTACTGTCATAGCTTCATGGCTTAAGTTACTGGTGCAGCAGCTACACACTGGGTTTTTATATTTATGTTATAGACCGTTTACTTTAAATTTACTAGGTTTTTAAAGAGCTGAAATATATCTTAATAAATCGGAATTTTATGAATCAAAATTGTGACTTTTATGAAATTAATTTACTTGACAAATTGTTATTGCTATATAAGGGTTATTTGAGCCGGATAAGCTGTTCTGCATTGATATTTTAATTTTCGGGCAGGTTCTCCTGCCCACCCCACAATAGTTTCAAGAAACAAGATTGTAAAAATTCGAGTCGCGTCAGCTTATTAACTGTTAATTTTTAATCTTATTCACATACCCCCACAAACTGTAATCGCGACTCAACCAACCCCGGAAAAAAGCCATTTGAGTCGGGTCTTCTTGTACCCGTTTGTAGCGGTAAATAATTCGTTCATTAATCATTTGCAGGGCGGTATTTCTGTTATTTGCCCCTTTCAGCGCTTCCTTGGTGCGGGCATCAAAAACTCCCGTTTGTGGCAATCCTAACGCTTGCTGGAGAAAGGTAATAGAGTTATTAATACCGAAATTAACGGCGGTGTCAAACATGACGATCGCCAAAGCCGGCTGCATCGTGCCCGATAGGCTCGAATCCCAGTAATATTTATAAATTTCTAGGAGCTCTGCTTCCGACATCTGCGTCACGTCGAGGGGCGGAAGCCCACGACTGTAGCGGTAGGCGTTGTATTCCGTTTGCAAGACGCCCCGATAAGTTCTGCCGCCCTTATCGGCAGGGTGATTGCTGAATCCGCCCTCAAAATATAGGGTGAAATAAAGAGCAGTTTGAAATAATTTCTGCCGAAAGCTGGCTGTCTGCTGCTGCTGTGCGAAAGTCTTTTGGGCAAAGGGTAAGGGGATTGCTAAGGTTAACAAGAGTATCCCCAGCAGGAGGTTTGGTTTCCACTTGATGTGATGTTGGCGCTGTGTCGCTTGCTTGTCGCTCATAAATTCTCTGTGACGATCGCCCGTAGTTCCGCTAAAACTGCTACTCTGCAAAATAATATAGATTCAACCTTTAACTTGATAGCACAGATAGGCCGCAAAATGAATTCCGATTTTCGCAACCAATCCGAAACACCCCAATTTGAAGATGCTGCATCCCTGACAGTCGCTGCAGAAATGTATTACTCTCAAGGCAATTTACCAGCAGCCGTCGCTGCTTGTCGCCGAGCTCTGGAATTGCAACCGGATTGGGCGGCGGCTTACGTGACAATGGGCAATGTGCAGCAAGCAAGTGGCCAAATTGAGGAAGCGATGCGGTTTTATTCCGAGGCGATCGCTCTGAATCCCGATTTTGCTGAGGCTTATGCTAATTTGGGCAGTATGCTCTACAAACAAGGGCGTTTGGTGGAGGCTATTGTCAATTACTCCAAGGCGATCGAACTTAAACCAAATTTGGCTGCTGCTTACTGGAATTTGGCAGGGGCACTGAAGCAGCAGGGGCAGCCGGATGCAGCGGTAGCATACGAACAAAAAGCTCTCGAACTTAATCCCCACCTTGCTCAGGTAGATTTTCACTTAAATTTAGGAGATAAATTAGCGCGGCAAGGGAAGTTAGATGAGGCGGTGGCTGCATGGCAACAGGCGATCGCATTCAAACCCGATTTAGCCGAAGCATACTGTCAAATTGGCCAAGTTTTGCGCCACCAGGGTCAATTTAAAGACGCCATACCCAACCTTCAAAAAGCTCTAGAAATTAAACCCGATTTTATTTCTGCCCACCAACATTTGTGCGACATCCTCAGAGATACTAGCGATTTAGCTGCCGCGCGGCAAGCCGTACACCAATACAGCCAAATGTGTGCCGAAACCGATCCAATTATGACCGCGATTTACTTCATCAGCACCTATCAAGTGTCGGGATTAAATCAAATTGCGGGCGATCGATTTTTAGAGCTAGAGTCATACTTGCAGCAAAACTTAGAAACCGCTAGCCCGGTGGAAATTAAATCGCTTTATGCAAACTTGTTATTCAGCACACCCTATTTGCGAGATGACTTGGCAGCCAACTCTAAACTTTACAGATTAATTGCCCAAAAGTATATCGACCAATGTATTAAACCTAATTTTTCTCAACCTGCAAATTACAGTTTCAAACCAAGTTCCGCATCCAGCAAGTTAAAAATCGGCTTTTTGTCCAATCACTTTAGCCGCCATTCTGTCGGTTGGTGCAGCGCCGACATCATTCGCGAATTGTCCGACATCACACCCCATGTGTATTTGTACGCTTCCGAAAGAATCGTTCCTGACGATCGCACTCAGCAATTTGAAAGTTTTGCCAAACTAACTTTTCCCACAACCTACCCGAACGGAATTGCAAACTCTGCCGAAATTATCGACAAAATTCAGCAAGATGAATTGGACGTTTTAGTTGATTTAGATTCTCTCAGCGTACCAGTTAACGCTGACATTCTCTACCAAAAAACCGCACCAGTTTGTGTTTCTTGGCTGGGATTTGACGCCCCTTACATATCGCCGGAAAATTACTTTATTACAGACAGGCACTCGCACCCAGCAGATCGGGAAAAATATTATGACGAACAGCTAATTAGGATGCCTGATTCCTTTGTAGCGGTGTCCGGTTTTCAGAGATATGGAGTCGATCCAGTTGCATTGAGAAGGTCGCATCGGATCGGATTGGATCAGATAGTTTACCTGTGCGTCGCTTCCGGCAGAAAATTCAATAGCGAGTTGGTAAAAGCACAAATTGCGATTCTCAAAGAAGTGCCGAACAGTATCTTAATTCACAAAGCTTTAGGCGATGCTGCCGTGTTTGAGGCTGCATATCACCAAGCTTGTGAAGCTGAGAAAGTGAGCAAGCACCGAATTAAGTTTTTGCCGAGGTTTGCTACTGAGGAAGAACACAGAATTATCTATTTGCTGGCCGATGTGTTGTTAGATTCTTATCCTTACAACGGAGGAACTCAAACTTTAGAGGCTTTGTGGTCTAATTTGCCGGTGGTGACTCGCACAGGAGAGCAATTTTTGTCGAGAATGGGTTATTCGTTTTTGCAGACTTTGGGAATTGAAACAGGCGTGGCTTTGTCTTGGTCGGAATATGTGGAAGTGGGTGTAAAATTGGGCCAAGAGCGTGAATTGAGAAATGCCATTAAAGCACAGTTGGTGAAATCTAAAGCTCCAGCCAATTTGTCGCCGCTGTGGAATCCGAAAAAGTTTGCTGTTGATATGTATGCGGTGTTGGAAAAATTGTGTAAAATAGGATAAATGCTGACAGATGACTAATGACTGATGACTGCTGACTGATGACTGCTGACTAATGACTGCTGACTAATGACTACTGATTAATGACTGCTGACTAATGACTAATGACTAATGACTGCTGACTAATGACTTCAACACTGCCAACTATTAAGTTTTTGAAACAGCCGACTTCGGAAGCTTGGGTGGAACAGGCGATCGCCCATTTGGATACAATCTTATTAGACCATTCTCACTGCGAGCGGAAAGCGGCGGGAGTAGCGTTAAATTTAATGTTTCGCTACCCAGCCAGGGAAAAATTGGTGAGGATGCTAACGGCGATCGCCCGCGAAGAATTAGAGCATTTCGAGCAAGTCAACCAGCGGTTAGAAAAGCGCGGCATTGCTTTAGGCCCTTTGGCCGCACCTCCCTACGGTGCCGGTTTGTCCGCCCAAATTCGCAAACAGGAACCGGAGAGACTTTTGGATTCTTTGTTGGTTTCTGGTTTGATAGAAGCGCGCAGTCACGAACGGTTGGGGCTGCTGGGCGATCGCTGTCCCGACGCGGAATTAGCTAAGTTTTACCGCAGTTTGATGGCTTCGGAGGCGCGCCATTACGGGGTATATTGGATTTTGGCAACAACTTATTTCGATCGCACTCTTGTGATTGACAGGTTGGAGGAATTATCATTAGTAGAGAGCGATTTGCTCGCCAGTCTTCATCCCGAACCGAGAATTCACAGTTAAAATCTAGGTGCATTTAAAGACTGTAAAATAAAAAAAATTAGTAAGTTTACAGTTGCTAAAGTCAAAAAATAAATATACGTTGCAACCACCAATGAAAACCCAACATCTGGATTTTTTAATTCGTTCCTGGGAAACGCGCGATCGCGCTGAGGCGTTCTATTTAATTAGGGATGTTTTAGCAGAATACGGTTTAAAATGCGAACCTCACGGGGCCGATCGAGATGTCTATGATGTAGAACTTCATTATCAGAATAAAGGCGGCGAATTTTGGGTAGTTGAACGGCAGGATAAAATAGTCGGTACGGCGGCTTACTATCCGATTGAGCGCGGAAATAATGCTGTGGAAATTCGCAAAATGTATATTTTGCCAGCAGCAAGAGGACAAGGTTTGGGTAAATTTTTACTGCAAGAATTGGAAAGTAAAATTATCGCTCGCGGCTTTGAGGAAATTTGGATAGAAACTGCCAGCATTCTTAAACAAGCTGTGAAAATGTACGAAAATAGCGGATATCTACCGACAACTGGTGTGGAGACGCCAAGGTGCGATCGGGTTTACGTAAAATTTATAGGTACAAAAAAACTATAATTAGGAGCGCGAATTAAATAACTTACAATTTTAATTGTTATTGTGGGATGGGCGTCCCGCCCGTCCAAAAAGGACGGGCGGGA
>NZ_JAUBTS010000066.1:0-41566 GCF_036705105.1 Microcoleus sp. B9-D4 | reverse complement strand
ATGATTGGTGTCAATCCCCATGCAGCAACTTAAATAATCGCAAGTATAAATACTGATTACATAACTGTTATGCTCCCAGATTATCCTACTCGGCATCGCCCTGATTATCAAGTTGCTTGGAGTAATGCAGTCAATAGATTTACTAGGGAGTTTCTAGAAAACTTTTCTACATCAGAAGGGTCATTAGATTGGGAAAAAATTGTTCAGCTTAACAGTGGAAAGAAACCACCAAAAAAGCCAAGAATAAAAAAAAGTAAGTCCTCTATCTAATTTTAACCCTGTGTTCATTATTTGAACCCCTAAAATCCAAAAGCTAGAGCATCAAGCATATGCTTACCCTTCTCCCGCCCAACTTCTTGATATATATCCAAAAGTTCTTCATAGGCAGTCTCTCCCCCTATAATATTCCAAAACTCATGTCCCATAATGACAGCTTGTTCAAAGGGCGTATACTTCCTTGCAACTGACCATTTATAATCTGAACGATTTGGCCCATAAGGATTGTAAGCCATAGCATAATAAGATTGAGCATCGGGGCGAGACAGTCCGCACAGTAAATGATATCTCAGCAGTCGTTGAATCACCTCCAAACATTGTCCTTTGTTGGGTTTCGATCCTTTTATTTCAAAGAAAAATTTCCTTCCGTCATGGGATAGCACGTACAAATCTGCTTTGACCGATCGCCTAACTAAATGGTTGGTTTGTTGAGCTTCAAGAACAGCTTCTATCATTCCTTCAAAACCAGGTTTAGTTGCATTCTTGTCTGCTGACTGTTCAAATAGTGCTATCTGACGCTCAATTTCATTGACAGCCTCTATGCTAACTTCGCCAGAAATTTCATAGCTTCTACTTGCTTCTTGGTGATGTTCCAAAGCAATGAGTTTTGCACATTCTTCATATGTTGTACCCAAGCTACTGCTGAAACCTCTTTCAAACTCGTTAATCCGCAGCAACTCTGAGGGCATAATAGCAGCCTGAAACGGTTTCAATTGACCTTTAGAGGATTTGCATGATAAATATGCTGCTGGAATATCCAGTTTCGGTATTAGCCGTCCTCTGTATTCATTGACAAGATTTTCGATGAAAACCTCTAAGTATGCTTTGATTATGACGCGGGTAGTTGAGCTAATGGCTGACATTATTTTACTGCAAATATTCTGTTGACTAGACTTGTGACAAAAGTGAAATATGTTTCTAGTAAGGACTTTAGTCCTTGCTGATGACTTGGCGAAGAAAGGACTTCAGTCCTTACTACAAAAAGGTCGATCGCGACTTTTACAGTCCTGCACGCATGGGGGCCCAGAAACCGGGTTTTTTACGACAATACTTGATTGTAGCCAGCAGTGCGTAGGTTGGGCCCTTGGAACGAACCCTCCGTTTCACTCCACCCAACATTTTCGCTACAATTTTCCTTAACTGAACCGTATTGAAGCATAAATTATTGCATAAATTGTTGCAGATACTCGCTCTACTTTAGTAGATTTACAGGTCGCTTTAAAATTTGTTGAACTACCCCATAATAATTAGGATTTTCTAACCCTTTTAATTCATGTTGAATATCTTCCCAATCCCCTAATTTACTTTTCCACATACCATTCTCTGCTTGTATTGCAGCGTGCTGTGGTTCACCGTTATAGGTGTATATTGCTATCTTTTGAAATCCCGGTTCAATCTCACCATTATCGCAACATTCATATCCAATAGTTTGATAAGCCTTGATAAAAGCATCCAACGTTAACTCTCTTGGTACACCATCGGGCCAGTATCCATCAGGGTCTACCGGGTCCCATCTACAGTCCTCTTCACCAGCTACGAAAGCAAAGCAATTATAATCTACTGTTTCTTCACTTGTTACTTCATATTCAGTATTCTCTAAATTAGGAAATCTCAAGAGTTTGCGATATTCCAGCCTACCATTCATAACCGTGTTCTTTTCCCCATTGTATCCACGCTTGAGCCATTTGTTTCATTCGACCGCGCTGCTCTGGTTTTACCGGATTATCACCAGTAATTGCCCTCAACGCCCAAAACCAATGATCTGGTTTTTGTTCGAGATCGCGAAAAAGTAACGGTACAACAGGCTGTCCCATGCCAATAATTCTTTGATAAGCTGGGTGCATTGACTTTTGTGTAACCAAGGACAGCATCCTTGTCTGGGCACGCCATTCTTCTGCAAGGCGATTAAACTCCGCTTCGAGTTCTACCTGACTTTTAATCGGGTATTTATAGGTTGTGATGCGATCCGGTAGTTTCATGTCAAGCCGTGGCTACTTCATAAATCTATATTACCTTACCTTCCCAAAGTATTCAGCCAATTAGCTAAAGCATAAACAATTCGATTTGAGTAAGGTGCGTCAGACCGGAAAAACTCGATAATCGTTATAAAACTTCATCTGACGCACCCTACAATTCGATTTGAGTGTGACACGCTTGCTTTATTCCTGTCTATCCAAAATGGGTTAAGAATCGGAAAGCATCGAGTACGTGACTCGCACAAACGTAAGGCGAAGTATTGTAAAAAGCTTGCCAAGCCGCCGCTTTATCTTCGTCGTATTTACCCGCTCTTTCCGGGTGTTTTCCTTGCCAATTCAGCCGCACTGCGTGACCGACTAATACATCTAAAACGATGTATTCTTCTACTTGCAATTCTGGGTTGCGCTGGGCGATCGCCGCCAACTCCATCAGCGCCTCAATATTTACTTGCCGATATTCCGGTGCGACAATTTTATTCAGCAAATGCTCAATTTGTAGCGCAAAATTCTTTTCACCAGGCGTCATTTCCGATAATATAATATGGCTATCTAACCGATTGCGCCGCTCTAATTTATCGCCAATTATCAAGCCTTTGCAGTGCCGCAGCAGTCCCCAAACACTCGGATAAAAATCCTTCGGTACGCGATTGACAGTACCTTCCATTTGCCGTTTCCGGCGCCATCCTCCCCCAGGCATTGTTGGTTCTTCAGAAACTGGCGCGACTACCCATTCAATATCTTTTTCCGGCTGTTTGACGCGCAGGGATTCTTGGTGTTTGAGGATTTGATTCATTTCCTCGTATTCCGTCAACACTTGGCGCAGGCGATTTTTGATTTCAAAGGGACTTAGCTGCATTAAATGTTCGTAAGCTTCATTTTGCGTAACTCCTAATTCGCGGGCAAACTCGCTAGTCAGCAGCAAAATAAAGTAGCTAACTCTTAGCGTCAGCAGGCCTTTAAATAACTGCGGTTCGGCTTTAATTAGCAAGCCAAGGTAGATGAGAACTTCTTGAGTTAGAACTCGATCGCGAATATCTTCTCCGCAGAATTGGCGAATTTTGTCCATCACTTCCGTATAAGAACCCGGCCGCGAAATTATCGAATCTTCGCTGTAGGCTTTCCCCACAGCAATCTGTTTTTGCCGCACCAAAATGTCTGTCACCGCATCGGACAAACTGATATCAACTTTGTCCAGCAAACCTGCGGCATGACGGATGACTGCCCATTGAATTTTTGATTGCGAACTTTCTCCAGCTTTTATATAAACTTCGTTGAGCAAATCCACAACTTTAACTGTTTCTTCCGCCCCACCAAATCCCGTATCAAAGTTTAATCCTTTGAGGCGAACTAACGTGTGCAGCAACTCAATTTGTTCGTACAAGTTTTCTGAATCACGCAGGCTAGTTAGCAAGAATTGAGTATTAGTTTCGCACTCTAATTTAAATTCTTGCGTGTGACCCAAAGGCCAAGTTTTTTCCGGATTGTAAGTTAGATAGCTGCGCGTTTCTACTGCACCGGTCACCGGAGATTCGGTAAATTCAAAATCGTGCATGAAATCAATTCTTTCGGTGCCAGCGGTCAGCATTAACTGCTTAAGATTTCCGAGTTTAACTGGCGTGTTGTTACAGTGTCCATCCCGGAATTCCTTCATTAATTCTAACAACGCTTCCCGCCCGGTTTCCAGCATCGTGTGAGTCAGCATCAGCGTTACCGTAGGGCGTCCCAACTGATACCAGTGGCGGTGAATGTGAGCTATTTCGCTCTTGATTTGAGCTACTAAAAAATGGTAATCTAAAGTTAAGTAAAACTCTTGTCTGTTCAAGAATGAGGGGAGAAATACGATCGCCTCTTCGCGAATTTTAAACACCCTAGAAGTGGTTAAACTCCGCAAACGGCGCACGGGGCGGCCGGTTAAGCCTAATTGGTCGTTGCGTCCAATTTGCGTGTAAATAGCTGATAATTCTTTAGTCTGGCGGACTTGAATAGGTTCTACCTGTTTTGGGGTTTGCGCCGCAATGCCGTTAGCCGCTAATTCTGCTTGCAAATCTTCGTCTTCAGCTAACAGTGCAATTTGCACTAAAGGTTCTCTGTGTTGGCCCACTGACAGATGCCTTCCCAGCGGGTCGATGTCGCCAACTGCGATTAATTCTTCATTTAGCAATTGACCGAGAAAATACAGACTTTGCGCCCAAACTAGGGGAATATTTTCATTGGGTAAGCGCTGCTGGCTGCGGGGATTTCGCTTTTCTGCTTCTATATTTTCGGCGGGGACGTAGTACAATTCTGGTAAGAGCGGCAAACCAGAGCGATCGACTGCTAAAGATTCCAAACGCTGCTGGTACTCCTGCACTTGAGCTTGATTTCCCTGAAATATGCCGTCCAACAATAAATAAGTGAAAAATAGCGGCCACTCGCATTCTATATGCTCGAACTGCCTTAATTCTGTGGGTTCGTAGTGCAGGCGATCGGCATCTTCCAACACTGTTTGGTGTCCGTCGCGCAGAAACCGCTTGCAGCCGTATTTTCCTTGCAATTTGTCAATAATCTTATTTCGAGTCCGTTCTATTAATTCTCGGTCTTCAACAGCAAAAGCCGGAAAACTAATCACGCTCAATAAAGCGGCATCTACTTCTTTTGAACTAGATTCGCGAGGCAAAAGCGATTCCAAAGTTATGCGACTTCGGGCAATTTCGTCTGGCAAAACGTGAATAACTGACGCTTGAGAACCTTTAATCCCGAACAAATCCAACCCGTTTATTGCTTCTAGGGCTGCTTTTGCCATGCCAACAGAACTGGCGTTCAATTCTGCATTGCCTCGATTGATTTTATGGCCTCTTTCCCAAATTCCGTAATCCGGCGTGCGGTAGGCTCTACCGATGTAGTAAACTAAATTTTGCACGAAATTGACTTCATCAATTGTAAAAATTACGTGCAGCCCGGAAGCCGTCATTTGAGCAAGAATTAATAAAAATATAGATGTAGCGTCTAACTGTAAATGTCCCCACTTGTCATCACCGACAACAATACCTCCAGTTTGAGTATTGTATTTAGCGTGCAGGGCGTCTAGGGGCGACTGAGTATTTTTAAAACGTTCTACTTTGCTCGATTGCTGCATCATCGCAAATAGCAAGCCGCGCATCAGTTTGACTGTGCTGTGTTCGAGTTCAAATGTCCTGCCCTGATCTCCATCAATTTTGCGGTAAGCTAAACCCAAACCCCAAACCGCGAGAATGCTGTACACGTTGTCGCGCACCCAGGCATCGGTGTAGTCGCCGTGGGCGTTAACGGCGGTACTCGCGGGCAGCAAACCAGTAATTGGGTTCTGGCGCTTGAGGATGATGGTTTTGATTTGCTCGTAGTAATAATCTAACCTGGTTTGCCGCTGGTTTTTTGCGATCGCCATTTCGTTTTCCTGCTTTTTCCTGATGCGAGTAGATTTGGGGTGAATAGACTTTTAAATATATCAGATATTAGATCATTTCTCAAGTTATCCAAACACAAAAAGGTAATTGCCATGTCTACGCAAAACCACAATAACAACAGCGTTCCTTTCGTGAAAGTTGTCTACTCTACAGTGAAAATTAATGGTAAAATTGAGCTAGTACCGATGGAATGGTACGCCGACGGCTCTGTCAAAAAAATCGAACGCTAATGCTCGATCGCACTTGGCGGGCAAACTCTAATGAACTTGCGCGACTCGTCGCTTACAAAAAAACCGGTTTCTGGGCCACCGAACGATGACTTAACAGACTATTGGTGCCACAAACCGGGTTTTTTGCGTCCAAAACAGCTCTAGCGTCGATCGCCAATCTAAGCTAATTTAAATAACTAGGTGTGTAGGAATCTCAAAGAAAAAAATATGGATCGATCGCCGCCGCAATTTTCAGTGCTGGGACTACCAGTTCACATATTAGATGATTATGCAGGTTGGCTGATGGAGCGCCTGCATCAAGGGTTAGGAAGTCATGTAGTGACTTTGAATGCTGAAATGGCCATGCAAGCCGAGCAAAATCAGACCTTAGCGGATGTAATCCGCAAAGCGGAACTCGTGATTCCCGACGGTTCGGGAGTGGTGCTGTACTTGCGGCTGCGTGGCAAACCGGCACAGCGCTATCCGGGGATTGAATTAGCAGAATCGCTGCTGCAACAAGCGGGAAAATTGCCTGATTCGGAACCACTATTTTTCTTTGGAGGTTCCCCAGGAGTAGCGGCTGCGGCGGCCAAAACTTGGCAACAAAAAGTTAACGGATTATCGATTGCTTCTCAACACGGTTATCTTTCCGCAGATGAAGAGAAAGACTTCCGTGAAAGCCTCAAACAAATGCAGCCAAAACTGATTTTTGTAGGATTGGGAGTGCCGCGCCAAGAATTTTGGATTGCCGAACACCGACACCTTTGCCCTCAGTCAATTTGGGTGGGAGTTGGCGGCAGTTTCGATATTTGGGCGGGAACAAAAACCCGCGCGCCGGCGTGGTTTTGCGACAATCATTTAGAATGGCTGTACCGGCTTTATCAAGAACCTTGGCGCTGGCGAAGAATGTTAGCTTTGCCACAATTTGCCTTGAAAGCTTTGGGGGATTTGCGAGGGTAAGTTAATAGCATCAATCTTCTGTCTGAGTCACAATCCTCTCGATCCCCCCTAACCCCCCTTAACAAGGGGGGGACAAGAATTGAGTCACAATCCTCTCTATCCCCCCTAACCCCCCTTAACAAGGGGGGGACAAGAATTGAGTCAAAATTTTCTTTATTAAGGGGGATTCGAGGGGATCTAGACTCGACTACAAGCGACATAAATCGTGTTATTTCTTCAGTCCGCCTACGCGGACTTTGTTTGTGTAGTAGCGGTTTCAACCGCCGATTCTAATCAATACAAACCTATTGCCATTAGACAATGTAAGGAGAATCGATCGCCTTTGCCCGATTAATCGCCACCAAAGTCTGGTAAATTAAAGCCGAAATCTCACCGCGGGTAATGTCCCGAAGCGGCGAAAGCCAATCGCGGGAAGGATAATTAACCACAATCTTCAAAGCAGTTGCTGTGCCGATCGCACTCAAAGCATAATTAGGAATTTGAGAGCGATCGGTGTATACTTTCAAAGTATCAGCATTTCCCCCCTTAAGTTCCAAACCGTTAACCAAAGACACGATCGCATCAGCCTTAGTTAAATTCTGATTCGGGCCGAACTTCAACCCCGGAAACCCCGCCAAAAACCCCCCCCGATTTGCTCGTTCGATCGCACTTCTCGCCCAAAAAGTAGCAGAAACATCAATAAAATTTGTAGCCGGCACCCTCGGAATCGGACTAAACGCACTCACCAACAGCGCCGCATATTGAGCACGGTTTAAACTGTCATCAGGCCTAAAAGAACCGTCAGGAAAACCGCTAATTATATTCGCCGCAGCCAAAGCTTCAATAAACTTCTGTGCCCAATGTCCAGAAATATCACTGAACACTGTACCCCCGATATTCGGATTGCCGCCGCCCTTTCTCACCGCAGCTTGCACAGCTTTAAAAGCATTCACTTTCCCGTAACCAAACCAATCGCTGCGGCCGTTGTTAGGATCGTAATTTCCCATGCGATTGCCCAACTGGGGATCGGGATCGGGATCGACAATTTTCTCAGCAGTTTGTTCGAGAATTCCCCGCACTTCCCGCGCCGTCAAACGGGGGTTAGCCGAAAGTATCAACCCTGCAACCCCAGCGACTACTGGAGTGGCACTGGAAGTACCGCCAAAAGTATCCGTATAGTCCCCCCAGTCGTAGCCCCGATCGCCCACTCGATCGGCAGTAAACACCCCCAAACCGGGCAAATACTGCGTCACCTCCGGCGGCGTGCCGATAAATCCGGTTTCTGGCAACCAAGTTCCCGGCGGCGCGTTGTTGCTGGGGGCGCAAACCGAGATGCTGGTGCCCCAATTGCTGTAGGCTGCTTTTTTGTTAAGGGAAGTGGAAGCGCTGACGGCAATTACGTCGGGGTGGACGGCAAATCCTGCCAGCCATCTAGTTTGACCGCCCAGGATGTTGTTGGGCCAGCCTTTCTCGTTAATTGTGCCGTTGACTGGGCGGTTGGCATTCCCCGCCGCGAACAGAATGACGCAGCCTCTGCCGCCCCGCCCTTGGGTTGCTGCTTTGGTGATGACCGCACTCTGCCGCAGGGAAAGGGGATAGTAAACTGCAGCAGGCCCCCAACTGCAAGAAATGACGGCGGCCCCTTTTGCGATCGCCCAATTAAACATTTTTTCAACAGAATCGTCATCGAGAAAACCCGTGGTACGAATGGGCATCAGGGCGCAGCCGGGGGCGACGCCGACAATGCCTTTGCCGTTTTCTTCAGCAACGGCGACGCCGGCACAACTTGTGCCGTGGTTGTCTGAGTCGGCGACTGGCATCGGGGAAGTGTCGCCCTCTTTGAAATCGATGGGTGAGACGATTTTGCCTTGGCCTTGAAAATCCGGGTGGGTGATGTCAACTGCATCGTCGGCGATCGCAATTACGATCGATCGAACTCCGCGAGTCATGTTCCAAGCTGGTTCTGCATAAATTTGAGCACCGCCGACAAGTTCGTTGCCACCTTTGTTGTTGAGATACCACTGTTTGGGATAAAGCGGATCGCGGGGCGTATAATGCTGCTGCGTCTCTACTACAATGTTGGGTTCTGCTACGAGAACTTCTGGATATCTTGTCAGGCGGTTGGCAATTTTGACCGGGTTTTCTGTTGCTTGTTTTGTGACTTCGCAGACGAAAGTGTTGAGAATTCCTTCTACTGGCCGGACTATTTTTAAAGCTGCTGCATTGGCGATCGCCTTTCGCGATTGTTCGTCTACTTGTTCGCCAAATTGAATCGTAATTTGGTCGGTTAAATAAAAGAATGTACTGGGATTGTTGGCGGGGCAATAGACGTGGCTGGCAAAAGCTACAGCATCGCTGGCGCGGGCTGCTTGCATTGCTGCTTCTAGGCGATCGGGTGCAACGAGATATTCTTCGAGATTGCTTTGGCCGACGCGACGGTTGAGTTTGGCCCCAGTTGTTGCAGCCCAATCGTTTGAGGCTGATGCTGTTGATGAGGGGCGGACTGTAAAGCGATCGTTCGCTTTTGACAGCAGCAATTCATCGCCGCCGCGCTGCAAAATCAGTGGGAGACTTTCATCGGGAACTCCAATTCCTTGATAATTTTGTAAGGTATTTGCGGAAAGTTCGATCGGTTGTGTCATCAGAAATGCCTTTGTTTAATTTTAATCCAGTCTTACTATATTCTCAAGAACAGGCAGGATGCCTGTTCCACAAAAACTGAATTTTCTTCTTGTGGGGAGTAGGGGTTGGGCTTCTAGCCCGCCCGTAAAAGGCTTATTAACAATGATTCAGCAAATCCCTCAAACTCACATCTTGCACCTTTGTCAATAACCCTTTTCTGAACAGGCAAGATGCCTGTTCCACAAAAGATGAATTTTCTTGTGGAACAGGCATCTTGCCTGTTAAGAGAGAATGGTGCAACATCTGAGTCAAATAAACACGCTAGGATTAACATTAAAAAATTCTCCCAGCGCCTTAGCTTGCGCCTTGCTAATCGCCCGTTTCCCATTAACCACCTCAGAGACTACTCCTTTGGAACCAATCACGCCCACTAAATCGGCTTGTTTGAGTTCGCGAACTTCCATGAAATGCAATAGAACATCCTGGGGAGTCGCTTCTGGATCTGGGTAATATTTTGATTCGTATTCTTCGATTAACAGCGCCCAGAGACTCAGTAAAGTTTCTTCTTCTACTGTTAATTCTTCCTTAGACATCAGGAAATCAAGTTCTGCGAGGGCAAGATCATTATCTTCTTCGTTCAGGATTGGCTTAGGCTGAGATTTAGCCAGCAGTTGACCGTAAGCTGTTCTTTCAATTGCCATATTCATGGTTTGTTCGATTGTTTAATTAGATCGGGACTTACCCATCAAAACCAAAGAAACCGGGTTTTCCACCATTTTTAAAGCCTCAAAGACAGTATTTAGGTAAAAAAACCCGGTTTCTGCGTCTAGGACTAGATTGGCGGGATCTGTCCAATCCCCCGCGATTTCTTTTTTCAATCCAAAATCTAAAATCCAAAATCTAAAATCCAAAATCGATCGCGCACCCTTTGACATTTCAACAAATTTGGTTTACACTTAGCCGGTTGCGATCGCCAATGGTAAGATCGGCTCAAGCTAAATATTTTTTTAAAGCGCACAGGCGCAAAGTAATTTCATGGTATACTCTGGAACTGTTTGTTGGCTTCGCTCCACTGCCCGGATTACGATCGGGGCGATCGCAGCTTTTACCCTGTTGCAACCGCTCCAAGTCCAAGCACAACAACCTTCTGGGCCAGAGAACCAACCCCAAGTCGAGCCCGCCGACGACCCCACAGACCCCAACAATCTTCGCCCTCTGACGCAAGACAGCAGCTTGCTGAGCGTCCCAGGAGGCCAGCGTTTGATGACAGAAGCCAGCAGTGCTATTTCCAATCAGAATTACGCACTCGCCAGTCAAAAACTCCAAGAATCACGCCAGATTTTCAATCAACTCTCCAACTTCTACCAACAACTGGGTAGCAGTTTTGCCGGAATTGACATCCGATTGGCCGAAAGCCACCGCACCAAAGCTGTAGAAACAGCCCAAATGCGTGACGAAGCTACCTACCGGCTGGCGTTGGTACACCGGGCGCAAAATAAGCCCGAACTGGCTGTGCCCCTGCTGATTCAGATTATTCGATCGCAGCAGCCAACTCGCGACTTGGGCAAGAAAGCTTACCAGCAGTTACTGGAATTGGGTTTTGTGGATTCGCCCTTTCCCCGCCCGGCCAGCGCTCAACCGAGTTCATCGACAAAATAGTTCCACTAAAATCTACATTACCAAAAACTTGGGTTTAAAGCCCCGTCCTTCTAGGACGGCTTTGTGTTAGACTTTTGACGTAGTGAGTTTTCACGCAAAATGTTTGTTCTAGAATTCAAGGCTAAAGGCAAACCAAATCAGTACGCAGCAATAGACGAAGCAATCAGAACTGCTCAATTCGTTCGGAACAAATGCGTCCGCTTTTGGCTCGACAACCGAGGAGTAGGGCAAAAAGACTTGTACCGTCACAGCACTGCGCTCAGAGAAGAGTTTGCTTTTGTCAAAGACTTGAATTCTAGTGCTTGCCAAGCCTCTGTGGAAAGGGCGTATTCTGCGATTGCTCGTTTCTACGACAACTGCAAGAAAGCAGTTCCCGGCAAGAAAGGTTATCCAACTTTCAAGAAAAACAGTCGCTCAGTTGAATATAAAGTTAGTGGCTGGAAACTTTCTGAGACTCGGAAACAAATCACTTTCACTGATAAAAAGGGAATGGGCAAGCTCAAACTAAAAGGAACGTGGGATTTAAACTTCTACCAAATCGATCAGATCAAGCGAGTTCGCTTAATACGTCGCGCTGACGGCTACTACGTTCAGTTTGCAATCAGTGCTGATAACAATGTAGATACAACGCCAGCAGGTAAAACAGTTGGATTGGACGTGGGACTGAAAGAGTTTTATACAGACTCAGACGGTCATGCCGAACCGAATCCCAAGTTTTATCGAACCAGCGAGAAACGGTTGAAATTTCGGCATCGCCGTGTTTCTCGCAAAAAGAAAGGCTCTACCAACCGAAAGAAAGCAATTAATCGATTAGGGCGAGTACACCTCAAAATAAGCAGGCAACGTGAAGAACACGCCAAGAGACTGGCGCGTTACGTAATCCAATCTCATGATTTGGTCGCCTACGAAGATTTGAGGATTAAGAACCTTGCAAAGAATCACTGTCTGGCTAAATCGATTAACGACGCTGGTTGGTATCAATTCAGGAAGTGGTTGGAATATTTTGGAGTGAAGTTTGGCAGGGTAACGGTTGCCGTCAATCCTGCGTATACTTCACAGAAATGTTCTAACTGCGGTGCAATCGTAAAAAAATCCCTATCCGTAAGAACCAACGTTTGTGAATGTGGATTTGTCATGGATAGGGATTGGAACGCTGCGATTAATATTCTGAAAATCGCCTTGAGTACGGTAGGGCATACCGGAACTTGGGTCAAAGACCCAAACGCTTTGGGAGATTCGACCTCTACTGTGGCTGGAGAAATCCTGTCGCCAGCAAGTTGAGTCATTGAACAAAGAATCCCCTCGCCTTGATAGCTGGGGAGTGTCAAAGCCGTTTATCAGAGAAACCAATGGTTACACCGTCTCAAGTAGCAGAAATGATTAAGGCAGGGTTGCCCGACGCTAAAATACAAGTGGAGGATTTGACCGGCGGCGGTGACCACTACCAGGCGAGAGTCGTCTCAGCAGCCTTTGAAGGAAAAAGCCGAGTACAGCAGCACCAACTGGTCTACGGCGCTCTCAAACAGGCAATGGCTAGTGAAGCCATCCACGCTTTGGGCTTGGAAACCTTAACTCCCGCAGAATGGGAAGCGAAAAGTCAAGTTGCTTAATTGTTGACTTGCAAGTTGGTATCACAAGTTTGTGCTTGTGTCAATACTTGCTTGAAATACAACTGCTCAACTTACGCACAAAAGCCACAAAAACCCGGTTTTTTTAACCGGAATCTATGGCTGTAACGAAAGATTTTCGTAAAAAACGCGGTTTCTGCGTCAGTCAACGTTTAAAAACTTTCAAACAATATTAGGACCTACCATGAGTACAACAGCACATCAAAGAATTGACGAGTTGGTTAAGCAAAACAAAATCATGGTGTTTATGAAGGGCAATAAGTTAATGCCCCAGTGTGGTTTTTCTAATACTGTGGTGCAAATTCTCAATACTTTGGGAGTGCCTTACGAAACTGTTGATGTTTTGGCAGACCAGGAAATTCGTCAAGGCGTTAAAGAGTATTCCCAATGGCCGACAATTCCCCAAGTTTATATCAACGGCGAGTTTATTGGCGGCTCGGATATTATGATCGAGATGTATCAAAAGGGCGAATTGCAAGAAGTTGTAGAAGTGGCTTTGGCTTCTTAAATTAGGCAGAAAAAACATATCCCCGACTTCTTAAAGAAGTCGGGGAAATAACAGCAATCGGGTTTTACGTTGAATTAAGTTAATTTACTTAATTACTTATGTCCAGGCAGAGCCGGGGAACGCACTGCGGTCGGCTAGACCTCGAATTTTTAGGCTCCGAAAGCGAGGCAGAGCCTCTGGACATCGGTTCCCAGGCCGAGCCAGGGAACCAGTTAAAATTCCCAATTCCCAATTCCCAATTCCCAATTCCCAATTCCCAATTCCCAATTCCCAATTCATCAAGGGTTTATCAAACCGAATTTGCTATTTAATAGTAGTCTGATTCAGCCTGTGTCTGTGTCTGTGGCATTACAAAATTGGAGGGGTCGTGAATGTAACGCGCTGCTTCTTCCTCTAGTCTGTGAATCAGATAGGGTTCCAAACTGTTGGAATGCCGCAGGGCTGCTAAATAGCCGTCTAAGTAAAGCCGTAGGTCATCAAAGCGATAACCTCTATTCCACATTTCGACGAGGGCGTCGGTGAGTTTTTGGTAGTGCCGGATTGTTTGGGTGTCTTGTAGCATGGTGTGAGTTTGAAATCCTTTGTGGTTTGTATAATGACGGCGGGATTTAGGAATGGCCTCGATTGATTCTGAGTGGCTCAGCTTGAGGCTATTTCTAAATAAAAGTTTTTACCCTGCTCAACAGGCTACCCTCCATAAAAAATTTCACTCGTTGCAATGCAGTTGCTCGACTTTTTGCGCGCACCTAGATAATTCGCTGTGCGTTTAATGGAGTCGGGATATTGCTGAATTTGGCGGTCTAAGTGGCTGAGTGTTCCGGCTACCGAGCGAACGGTTGGAGGAATTCTAGTTTCACTTGCGCGATTTGTCAACCTCCTGGGATTGGGGGCTGGGTCGGGGGGATCGCTTTTGGCAGGCGGTTGGGGCATGGGATCGATCGGCTTTACACTGTCCTATTTTCATTGTAAGCTCATCGCCAGAATGATTTAACCTTTCTGCAGGCTGACCCTGCCAAATTAACCCAATCTTTAAAATTCCTACCCTAGGTATGTCCGTTGCTTTAAATGCAGCTCATGCTTGAGTAGCGATGGTTACAAAAGCTTGACAAAAGCTCTGTTAACCTTGTAGCAATTAGTGATATGGGAAGCTCGCCTCTGTGGAATCTGCAAGTATTTCAATTGTTGAAGGGAATCCGCACCTGCGATCGCTCTTGGGCTGGCATCTACAGCAAGTCGGTCACTGGGTGCACCAGTCAGCGGATATCAGTCACGCTAGGGAAATATTTTTCAGCCGCCAGCCAACCCTAGTCATTCTGGATGCCCAATTGCCGGATGGGGACGGTTTGGAATTTTGCAACTGGCTCCAACAGCAGCAGCAGTCGCTGATTTTGATGCTGTCGGCGCGGAATTCGGAATCGGATATTGTTGAAGGTTTGAAGGCGGGGGCAGACGATTACCTGACTAAACCCTTTGGGATGCAAGAGTTTATGGCCAGGGTGGAAGCTTTGATGCGCCGTAACCGCACGATGATACCGCCGGCGACGCTGGAGTGCGGGCTGCTGAAAATTGATTTGGTGCAGCGCCGAGTCAGGTTGTACGACGAACATATTGAGCTGACTCCCCAGGAATTTAGCCTGCTGTACGTGCTAGCCCAAGCTGGAGGAGTGCCGCTGTCGCGATCGGATTTGCTGCGTCGGGCCTGGCCTGATGCTATTGATAACCCCCGGACGATCGACACTCACGTACTTTCTCTGCGTAAAAAAATCGAAATCGACCCGCGACAGCCGAGCCTGATTCAAACTGTACGGAATGTCGGCTACCGACTGAATCTGGAGTTGTTGAATAATGCCAATCAACCGCATTCCCCAGTGCCTAGGGCGGTGCTTTCTTAAACTACGATCGGGCTATAAGTCTGATGTTATTTTGGGGAATTGATTGGCGATCGCATCTGTTTTCGCTGCCATAATAAAATCATTGCGATGCAGTCCAGAAATCGCATGAGTCCACCAAGTAACGGTAACTTTCCCCCACTCGGTTAACAGTGCGGGGTGATGTCCTTCGGTTTCTGCTGCTTCGCCGACGCTGTTTGTAAAGGCGATCGCACTTTTGAAATCCGGGAATTCGTAGGTGCGTTCTATTTGGGGAATGCCATTTTTTTCGATCAAATTCCAGTCGGGAATTTGAGGTTTGAGTTGGACAATTTCGTAAGCTGTGACGCGCGGAGAGTTTGGGTGGCAGGCGGCACAGCGTTCTTTTGATAAAGGTTCCATAAATTGCTTGTTAGCGATCGGATGCTAAAACATATTATAGACATTTCTAATGTGGATTGTTTTGGATGGGCAACTGTCATTTAGGATTGACATCTTGCACCATTTTCAATAAGCTTTTTATGGGCGGGTAGGATGCCCAACCCCTACTCCCCACAAGAAATTCACTCTTTGTGGAACAGGCCGGAAAGCCTGTTATTGAGAATGGTGCAAGGTAGACATTGCGATCGAAAGCGTTCAAAAAACAGATGAGCAATCCTTTAAAATTTCTGGAAATAATCGTTCACCGTGGAATCGCTTAACCGATAATATCAGGAATGGGCGGGTTGATTTGGCTATCTTTCTGAGATTGTAAACGTTGGTGAGCCCGCCCATCCAAGTGCGCTCAACCGATAATTTTCTTAATCAAATCCAACTTACCCTTATAGGGAGCATAGCGCCATTTTAAGTCAAGTAAAAATGACTTTTGCAGCACGCTTTTTTGATGCGAAAAAGTATCAAAACTTGCTTTCGCGTGATAGCTACCGATGCCGCTGTCGCCAACTCCGCCAAAAGGTAAATCTGTTACTCCCACTTGCATAACCGTGTCGTTGAGACAAACTCCCCCCGAAGAAGTTTCCCGCAAAACTCGCTGTTGTTTCTCTTTATTTTTCGAGAACAAATACAAAGCTAGGGGTTTGGGACGGGCGTTGATTTGGGCGATCGCCTCTCCGAAATCATCATACTCCAAAACTGGCAAAATCGGCCCGAAAACCTCCTCCTGCATCACCGGCGAATCCCAGGAAACACGATCTAAAACCGTCGGTGCAATATATCTATCTTCCGGCTTCACTTCCCCACCGACGACAATTTCTCCATCTTTAATAAACCCACTCAAACGCTCTAATTGCCGCTGGTTGATAATCCGCGAATAGTCGGGACTTGTTTGCGGATTGTCGCCGTAAAATTCGTGAATTGCTGTTTTAATTGCTGTCATCAAAGCAGGTTTAACTTTTTTATCAACTAATAGGTAATCGGGAGCGATGCAAGTTTGTCCGGCATTGAGAAATTTGCCCCAGGCAATGCGTTTTGCGGTGTATTCAACCTGAATGTCTGAGTCTACAATGCAAGGACTTTTTCCACCTAATTCCAAGGTTACAGGTGTCAGGTGTTTAGCGGCAGCTTCCATGACTATTCTACCGATTTTAGTGCCTCCGGTAAAGAAGATGTGGTCGAATTTTTCGGCTAGTAATTGTTGGCTGATTTCCACGCCTCCTTCGACGGCGGCTACATAGGCGGGATCGAAGGTTTTAGATATCATGTCGGCGATAACTTCGGAGGTGTGTGAGGCGATTTCCGAAGGCTTGAGAAGTGCACAGTTGCCGGCGGCGATCGCCCCGACTAAAGGTGATATCATTAGCTGAAATGGGTAATTCCAAGGCCCGATGATTAAAACTACGCCCAAAGGTTCTGGGTAAATGCGGGCCGATGCTGGGAATTGATCTATCGAAGCAGGCACTTTTCTCGGCTTTACCCACAATTTGAGGTTTTTGAGGGCATAATTAACTTCGGCAATCGATGCGATTTCAAGATAAGCCTCGAATTCCGGCCGACCCAGGTCTGCCTTGACAGCATCGACTATTCGTGATTGATTAAGTTCGATCGCACTTTTAAGTTTTTTCAGTTGTTCAAGCCGAAAATCCACATCTTTCGTTTTCCCAGTCGCAAAAAATTGCCGCTGCTGCTGGATAATATCGCTGACGCTGATTACCATATTTAGTCCTCCATGTCTATAAATAAATGTTACAACAGGAAAACGGAACTTGGGTAAAGTGCGATGGTGTTAAAGCGCAGACTTCTTGAACAAGTCTGCGATCTGAGCTTTATGCTATAACTTATAAGGTATTAATTGTAGATTTTTAATTTGAGTTAAGTCATGAAAATCTCTAAGAACGATTTTTTTTTCTATTCCTGCTGGCTGCTTTGCTTGCTTGCAGTAGCAGGATGTACCTCTAAGCCCCAAAAGCAAGTTGTCATCTGCTCGAAAGACTTTACCGAACAAGTCATCCTCGCAGAAATTTTAGCACGCCATATCGAAGCTAAAACAGATATCAAAGTAGAACGAGAGCTGAATCTCGGAGGTTCGCTTTGCCATCAATCCCTAACAGCAGGTAAAATCGACTTGTACGTCGAATACACGGGGACTGCTTACGCCAACCTGCTTAAACAGAAATCGATTTCTGACCCCAAAAAAGTCCTCGATTACCTCAAACAAGAATATCCAAAACAGTTTAAAGCAGAATGGACGCAACCGCTGGGATTTAATAACAGTTTTGCGATTATTGTGCGGGGAGACGATGCCAAAAAACTCAATTTACAAACTCTCTCGCAACTTGGGAAAGCTGCACCTAACCTCCGGGCTGGTTTCGGCCCAGAATTTAACGAGAGAGAAGATGGATTTCCCGGATTGGCTAAAACTTACGGGATTAAGTTTCGAGAACAACCGAAGGAATTGCTGTTAGGATTGCTTTATCAAGCGCTGCAACAAAAAGAAGTAGATGTGATTGCTGGTAATACGACAGATGGTTTGATTCAAAGTTTAGGTTTAGTAGTTCTCAAAGATGACAAGAACTATTTCCCGCCCTACGAAGCAGTTCCGGTTGTGCGATCGCAAATTTTGGATAAATACCCGGAATTGCGTCCAGTGCTCGCAGAATTGGGCGGCAAAATCTCCGAGGAAGATATGCGACAACTGAATTATCAAGTTGATAAGAAACAGCAGGAAGCTGGACAAGTAGCCCAGGAGTTTTTGCAGCAAAAGTTGGGCGTATCAAAGCCTGTCGCTCCGGCGAAATAAAGAGTTTCATTGTTCTGCCTGTTTGCGGAACCGTATTGTGGTTAGCTATACTATTAGTTAGACTCATATAAATGAAGGTATAAAGCTATGACAACTGTCAAAACTGCTATCTCATTGCCAGCATCTTTATTTGAACAAGCCGAAACATTAGCTGGCGAAATGCAAATTTCGCAGAGCTTTTTGATCGAAATAGCGCTTGAAGAATTTATCCGCCGCCGCGAAAATCAACAACTGTTAGAAAAAATTAATGCTGCTTCCGAAGCACCTCTCTCTGAAGAAGAACAAATTTTGCGTCGCAAGATGAGTCGCTCTCATCGCAGGCTGGTGGAAGGCGAATGGTAATAAATCAAGGTGATATTTTTTGGATAGAACTTGATGAGCCTTCTGGTTCAGAACCCGGTTATCTCCATCCCCATGTAATAATTCAGAACAATTTATTCAATCGTTCCCGCATTAATACGGTTGTTGTTTGTGTGCTTACTTCAAATCTCAGACGGGCTAATTCACCCGGAAATGTCCTGTTAGAAGCAGGAGAAGCTGATTTACCAGAACAAAGTGTTGTTAACGTCTCGCAGATTTTGACGATCAATAAATCTCAGTTAGGTGAGAAAATTGGCACACTCTCGGCCGAGCGAGTTCGTCAAATTCTTGATGGAATTAGGCTGGTAGTTGAACCTCGCGAAGCTGAGTAAAACTTTCCTTAGCATTTTAAATTTTATGGGGCTTCACCTCTCCTCACCTAGTTATCAGGTGCGCGGGGCGCACCCTACAATACAGTTAGGCTTTCCTCTTAAGTCCCTTCACTGATCCGGCGCAAATTCAAAATATCGCTCATCTTTTTAATTTGCATACAAGTGCGCTCGAACTGTTGTTTATCCTGGATATCCATGCACAAGTCAATTAATGCAGGCAATCCGGGATATGTTTTGACTTGAGCGCTGCGGACGTTTACTTGGTTGTCCTTCAAATGCGATAAAACATCATTGAGAACTCCCACTCGATCGAGGGCTTCAATTTGAATGTTAACCGGATAAGTGTTGGGTCGAGATTCATTGCGGTTGCTGGAATTCCAACTCACAGGAACCAAGCGATCTCCAGGTACGCTCTCAACATTTGAACATCCTTGTCGGTGAATCGAAATTCCGCGAGTGCGAGTCACAACTCCAATAATGGATTCTCCAGGAATCGGACAGCAACAGCCGGATAAATGGTAGAGCAATCCCTCTACACCTGCGATCGGCGATTTGCTCGGAGACGAACTCGGTACTGGTTTCGGTGCCGTCGATGCAGGTATTAGCTGGGGCAATTCCTGTCCTCCGGCGGGAGCAGCTTCAATTTTTTGCTGCACTTTTACTAAATCTCGCAGCCGATTTACTACGAGATTTAGGGTGACTTCGCCGTAGCCCAAACCGGCGATTAAATCTTCGACGCTGTGGTAGTTGCAGCGCTGAGCCACCGATTGCATGGGATCAGATTTTAGCAAAGATTCTAAGCCGTTTTTACCTAATTCTTTTTCCAGCAATTCCCGCCCGCGAGCGAGATTTTCATCTCGGTGCGATCGCTTCAACCACTGCCGAATTCTGTTTTTTGCTCCGTTTGTCTTGACAAAATTCAGCCAGTCGGAGCTCGGATGACCATTTTTTTGGGTCAAGATTTCTACAATATCGCCGTTCTTTAAAACCTTGTCTAGTGTCACCATTCGCCCGTTTACTCTGGCACCGGTGCAGTGATTGCCAATTTCTGTGTGAATGCGGTAAGCAAAATCTACGGGAGTTGATCCGCTATTGAGAGCAATCACGTCTCCGTTAGGAGTAAAAACGTAAATATCTTCGTCGAATAAGTTGTCCTTAATGCTTTGTAAATATTCGCGATCGTCTTTGAGGTCGCTTTGCCATTCTAGGAGTTGTCGCAGCCAAGTAAATTTTTCGTCGTCGCCGGTGACTGTTGTGTTAGAACCGCCAGTTTCTTTGTATTTCCAGTGCGCGGCAATGCCGTATTCTGCAATGTGGTGCATTGCTACGGTGCGGATTTGCACTTCGATGGGGCGGCCGCTGGTTCCGATTACTCCGGTGTGCAAAGATTGGTAGCGGTTGGCTTTTGGTAAACCGATATAATCTTTAAAGCGGCCGGGAATTGGGCGGAAAGAATCGTGGACGATCGCCAAAGCCCGATAACAGTCATCATTGGTTTCTACTATGATCCGCACCGCCGCAATATCGTACACTTGCTTAAACCCTTTTTGGCGGCGCTGCATCTTCGAGTAAATCCCGTACAAATGTTTGGGACGGCCGCTAACTTCATAGCATTTAATGCCTAAATTGTCAAGCCTTTCTCGCAAACTATCTGTGACTTCTGCGAGTTGAGTTTCTCGATCGGCGCGCTTCTCGGCCACCAATTCCTGAATTTCGCGGTAAGCTTCCGGTTCCAGGTATTTAAAGGCTAAATCTTCCAATTCCCACTTAAAGCGGCCAATACCCAAACGGTTCGCTAGGGGAGCAAAAATATCTCGGGTTTCTAGGGCAATACTGCGCTGCTTTTCTTCGGACAAATGCTCCAAAGTCCTCATGTTGTGCAGCCGATCTGCGAGTTTGACGACAATGACGCGAATATCTTTAGCCATTGCTAGGAACATTCGGCGGAAATTTTCCGCAAGGCGCTCTGTTTTGCTGGAAAAATTAAACTTAGAAAGCTTGGTGACACCTTCAACCAACTGTCGCACTTCGGCGCCGAACCGCTGTTCTATTTCTTCGAGAGTAATATCTGTATCTTCAACAATGTCGTGGAGGAAGCCCGCGGCAATCATGACGTTGTTGCCCCCCATATACCGGAGTATTCCAGCGACAGCTACCGGATGGCAAATGTAAGGTTCTCCCGATTTGCGGTATTGTCCTTCGTGCAAGTCGCGGGCAAATTCAAAGGCCCGACAAATTAAGCTGTCGTCAGTCGAGCAATTCGGGTTAGAGCCCCCATCAGGCTCCGATCGAGTATTCAGACATTCTTGCAGCCAATCGGGAACTACAGCAGGATCGATCGAAGGAGAGGGAGTCAGAGTGTTCGCGTTCATGGGGTACACCTTTAAAACTTAGAAATACAAATGGTTAAAAGCCGGTTTCCGGTTGAATTGCCGAAATTATGTGTTTAGCTATACTAAACTAATTGAATGCCACAATTTGCAATTCAAAAAAATAGTCGATTTTTCTGTTAACTATACCTATCTAATTCCGAGTCGCCCCCCCTCGCAGGTAGGAAAATATAGTGACACCACTGCCGCCGCCGCAGTCTGTCGATCGGGGAAAATCGGGTAAAATCAGCATATTTGGGCGGTAGCCGTTGAGGTTGCAGGGGGATCGGCATTTACCGGCAACGCTAAACTAAAAGCAGCAGCCAGAAGGGTAGAGTCAGGGCAGCAAATCAAAAAAAGTTCTGACAAAACAGGGAATTGCTCCAAAACCCCCTGGCTTCCCTCCATATGAGCAAACTTAAGTAAGTATCTACTTTGATTATAAATACAAATTTGTTTACAAAATCATGATATTGTCCGAAGACCGCCGCCAGTGCTACCAAGAATTACAGCAAGCACTAGAACAACTACAAAGAACTGCTGCACAGGATAATCTGGATCGGGCCGCGCTGGCGATCGAATACAGAAAAGTGCAACAATTTTTCGGAAACCAAATTATGAGAGCCGAAAGCGATGACTTAGACGCCTCAGAAACACCCCCAGAGCAGTCCTATTTGACGGAAATTCACAAGCAACTGCGGTTATTGGGGACAGATGTCACCTTTTTGCAAGCGTCGCGCCAGCCAGCGACAGCAAAGGCGAGGCAAACTGGGGCGATCGCGCGGCTTAACACGCTAATTGGCTACTGTGGCGCGCTGCTGCAAAAAAATTCTGGTTCTTCAGGGCCTGCCCAGATACAGAATTAATAATTGAATTAACAGGGAATTAATAAGGCAAGGAGAAATAAAGCGGTGGAATGTCCAAAATGTAAACATCCCAATTTAGAAGGCGGTACCTTAGCCGGCCGTATGTCCGTGCAGTGGTGTCCCAACTGTTACGGTATCTGGATTCCAGGCAGAGAATACGAAGCTTGGCAGAAAGAGCAAAGCCAGTGGTACAACAAATCCGAGAAGCCTGATGCGACAGCGACTCTCGGCATAGAATTCACCCCGTCTGTCTACGACAGCAAAGCAGCGCTGTGTCCCGAAGACGGTCACTATCTGTCGCGGGCGAAAGTTCCTTTCAGCAGAGTGCCCTTTTACATAGAGCGCTGTATGTTGTGCGGGGGCATTTGGTGCGATAACGGCGAGTGGGACATTCTCGAAAGTCTGGGATTCCACACCGAGATTGACAAGATGTTTTCTCCGAATTGGCAAGCTAAGGCCCGCGTGCAAGAACTCGCTTCTCGGGAACGTCAAGTGCTGACTGAGAAGCTGGGGCCGGATATCGCCGGATATGTGTTGGAACTCGCGGAAGTTTTAGCAGACCATCCTCACGCAGATTGTGCCGCTACTTACATACTGCGGAGAGCTGAGTTGAAGCGAAAGGAAATTTAGTCAGTTGATGGTTGTCAGTTGTTAGTTGTCAGTTGTCAGTTGTCAGTTATCAGTTGCTCGGTGAATGATGTACTAATAAAAGCTTTGTTTGTAGCTATTTTTATTTGTATAGCGATTCTAAATGAATTGTGTAATTGTTGTAGGGGCAAACCCCCCGTGGTTGCCCCAATCCGTGGGGGGTAGGCACGGGGAGTAGGGGTAGCGCTACCCCTACATATTTGTACAACTGATTTAGGATTGCTATATTTACAAACAGCAGAGCAGTCTCTTGCCCATAACTAATAACTCTGAAACACTAAGAAGTAACAACTAACAGCCAGTATATTGACCATTAAATAAGAAATAACAACTGACCACTGACCACTGACTACTGACCGAAAGCATCCAGGATACAAGCCCCGGAATTTATCTCGCGCAAGTTAATGCTTTAATTCTTTAATCTAAAATCCAAAATCTAAAATCTAAAATCGATTGACTAAGGACTAATGACTAATGACTAATGACTCTTCTCTATTTTCCGTTGACAATCTGCGAGTAGCTTATCCTCAGCGGCGGGGCCAATCCGGTTGGGCAGTTGACGGGGTTTCCCTGACGCTGAAACCGGGGGAAAAGCTCGGATTAGTTGGGGAGTCTGGGTGCGGTAAGTCAACTTTGGGAAGGGCGGCGATGCGGTTGCTGCCGGATTCAACGCTGATTGAGGGGCGAGTTAGTTTTGCTGGAGAGTCGGTGTTTGATATGAATGCTTCGCGGCTGAGACGGTTTCGGGGCGAAGCTGTAGCATTGATTTTTCAAGATCCGATGACTCGTCTCGATCCTTTGATGACTGTAGGAGAACATTGCATCGAGACTTTGCAAGCTCACAGACCGAATTTGGATCGCAAGCAAGCTAAGAAACGGGCGATCGAAACTCTGGAAGCTGTGAAAATCCCCGCGTCTCGCTGGTCGCAATTTCCCCACGAATTTAGCGGCGGAATGCGGCAAAGAGTAGCAATTGCTTTGGCTCTTTTGCTCGATCCCAAATTAATTGTGGCGGACGAACCGACTACAAGTTTGGACGTAACTGTAGCTGCTCAGATTTTGCAGGAATTAACCAGACTTTGTGAGGAACGGGGAACGGCTATTTTGTTGATTTCTCACGATTTGGCGATGGTGGCTGAGTATTGCGATCGCATTGCGGTGATGTACGGCGGTAAAGTCGTAGAAACAGGGCCGGTGCAAAACGTTTTTGAAAAGCCGCAGCACGAATATACTCGATCGCTCCTCAAAGCAGCTTTGCACATTCAAGCCGATTCTGACAAAGGGTTAGCATTCGAGGAAATCAGGACTGAAGTCGTTACTGCAAACTCAACAAATTCGCCTCTTTTGACAGTAACCAATTTGCAGCAACACTACAGTTTAGAAAGCAATTTATTAGATCAGTTGTTTTCCAGGAATCGGCAGGTAATTAAAGCCGTAGACGGCGTTAGTTTAGAGCTACAACGGGGAGAAATCCTAGGGCTGGTGGGGGAGTCCGGCTGCGGCAAAAGTACCTTGTCACGCACGATTTTGCAGCTAATTACCGCGACTGGTGGCAAAGTGGAATTTCAAGGAATAGATATAACTGCCCTGAACCGCGATGCTGTGAGGAAGCACCGCCGCGAAATGCAAATGATCTTTCAAGACCCCCACGCTTGCCTGAATCCGATGATGACTGTCGGGCAAAGTATTGCTGACCCTTTGTTTATTCACAAATTAGCTAATGGCAGCGAAGCTAAAAAACAAGTAATCCAAATGTTAGAGCGGGTGGGTTTAAGCCCTGGGGAGGATTTCTTTCGTCGCTATCCGGGGGAATTGTCGGGAGGACAACAGCAGCGAGTTTCTATAGCCCGCGCTTTGATTACTCGGCCGCAACTGATAATTTGCGACGAACCTGTGAGTATGCTGGATGCCAGCGTGCAGACTCAAGTTTTAGAGCTGATGTTGGAGTTGAAGCAGGAATTTAATTTGACTTATCTGTTTATTACGCACGATTTGTGGGTGGCGAGATTTTTTTGCGATCGTATTGCGGTAATGAATGCTGGAAAAATTGTTGAAATCGGTAAGACTAGGGATATTTTTACTAATCCGCAGCACCCTTACACTCAGCAGTTGTTGCAGGCTGCTCCTTTACTAGCCCGAACTAATTGATTTGGGATTTGGGATTTGGGATTTGGGATTTGGGATTTGGGATTTCGGAAATTTCGGGTTAAATTGGTTAAAGTTAAGGGATACTTTTCAAATCCTTCCACCGACACCAAGCACGATATGGCAGAATCTGACCTAGGCAGTTTTGCGGTGGCACCCGAAGCCTCATTCGCGATCGCACAAGATGAAGACACTGAGATCGATCGTCCGACGGTAACTCGATCGTCAGCATACAACAACTGGTCTGCCGACGATCCAGTGGGAGCTTTGTTCAAGGAAATGGCTCGGTATCCTCTACTGACAGCAGCCGAAGAAGTAGAGTTGGCGCGCCGCGTTCAAGAATTGGTAGCCCTGGATGAACTAGAACAGCGTTTGCAGCAGGAATTGGACAGAGTGCCGACAAAAGCTGAACTCGCAGCGGCTTTGGGAGTGAGCGAAACTCAACTGCAACAGCTTCGCCACCAGTGTCAGTCGGCGAAACGGAAAATGATCAGCTCGAATTTGCGCTTGGTGGTTTCGATTGCCAAACGCTATCTTAATCGGGGCGTGCCTTTTCTCGATTTAATTCAGGAAGGAGCTTTGGGTTTGAATAGGGCAGCCGAAAAGTTCGATCCGGAGAAGGGTTACAAGTTTTCTACTTATGCCTATTGGTGGATTCGCCAAGGAATTACCCGGACAATTGCCAATCAAGGGCGGACGATTCGCTTACCTGTTCACATTGTCGAACAGTTAAATAAACTTAAAAAAGTTTATCGAGATTTGAAGCGTTCTCTTCAACGAAATCCAAGTGAAACTGAACTTGCTAGAGAAATGCAAGTGACTTGCGAACAGCTTCGCTACCTCCAGCAAGTACGCCGGCAATCTTTGTCTCTCAACCACCGCATCGGCTCAGAAGAAAGTTCGGAACTTTTGGATGTTCTCGAAGATAACGCGACGCAATCTCCCGAGGCTCAGATGAATGAGATGATGATGCGCCAAGATATTTTGGAGGTGTTGGACAGTATTTTGACTGAGCGGGAAAAAGAGATTGTTGCTATGCGTTACGGTTTGCTGACAGGCGAACCTTACACTTTAGAAGAGGTCAGCAGTTTGTTCAATTTGTCCCGCGAACGAGTCCGTCAAATTCAAAATAAGGCAATGCGAAAGCTGCGCCGCCCTCAAGTGACGGAACGATTGAAGGGCTGGTTGAAATAAACTAAAAAACCTTGAGTTGGCATTTTGAAAAATCTTAAAATTATTGTGGGGTGGCACTCCGAGGTCACCGTAAATATGCTGGTTTAATGTGGAAAAAATTAATTAAAAATTACAAATTAAAAATGTCTGGATGTGGTATTTTTAATTGTTGATTGTCGCGTACTACTTACTTATTTATGTCTTCTGAGGTAATTTTGCGTCCAGCTACCCGCGCCGACGTGCCGGTGCTGTTTGATTTGATTAAAGCTTTAGCTGAGTACGAAAAATTATCTCATGCCGTTACGGGCAATGCCGTTGATTTGGAGCATCATTTGTTTGGCGATCGACCTTTTGCTGAAGCGATTTTAGCCGAGTGTGAAGGTCAAGTTGTGGGCTGGGCGCTGTTTTTTTACAATTATTCTACTTTTTTAACTCAGCCGGGAATTTATTTGGAAGATTTGTTTGTGCTGCCTGAGTTTCGAGGGCGGGGAATTGGCAAGTCTTTGATAGTTTATTTAGCGCAGTTGACGGTTGAAAGGGGCTGCGGGCGTTTGGAATGGAGCGTTTTGGATTGGAATGAATTGGCGATCGGATTTTACAAGGGTATCGGTGCTGATGTGATGCCCGACTGGCGGATTTGCCGGGTTGCGGGCGAGTCTTTGGCAAATTTGGCATCGAAGTAATTCAGGGCCCCCTCGCGTGCCCAACCCCTACTCCCCACCCAAAATTCATCTGTTGTGGAACAGGCATCTTGCCTGTGTGTGGAACAGGCATCTTGCGTAATTCAGGGCGGGCTAGAAGCCCAACCCCTACTCCCCACAAAAAATTCATCTGTTGTGGAACAGGCATCTTGCCTGTGTGTGGAACAGGCATCTTGCCTGTGTGTGGAACAGGCATCTTGCCTGTGTGTGGAACAGGCATCTTGCCTGTTAAGCTAAAATGCCGCACTCCGGTTAATTAATACCGACCTACTTAATTGGCAAAAATATAGGAAAATTTAAGTAACAGTAGATTTTAATTGGGAGAGTAGAGCGTGATTATTTGGGTAAACGAGCAAATCGATCCGTCTGGTATTCTTTATTCTTGTATTGCTTGTTGCGATGAGACTCAAGCGAAGGATTGCCACGAATCTTTTGAGAAGAATTTGACGGCTGAGCAAAAACAGCAGGGCTGGGTTGCTACCTTGCGGACTGTTAGTTCTTGGGATGAGGTGCCTGTTAATGCTTTGAAATTGAATTAATGAGCGCAAGTCATCAGCAACTTTAGTCTTCTCCTGTTTCCGTTCGCTCGAAACTGCAGGAAAACGTTGCACGTCTGTTCGTCCAAGGCAAGATAACTCGATCGCACACTTGTGAAATTAACAGAAGTTTTCTGAAACAGAAGGCAAAAAGCTGCAAGTATTTGGGGCTGCCAGTCTGAGGATTGTGCCGTGGAAGGTGCGGGAATTTGGGCGGAAATTTTCGGGCGGGCACTGCTGCGAAGACGCTAGGACGAAAAAGCGTGCAAGTGCGATCCTCTTCGAGGGCTCCGCTAACGACAATTGGCATTTCTTAAACTGATTTTAGCATTACTATTAATAGATAGAGGCATTTCCAATTGTCTAGTTAAATTTTTATGATTGAAACCTTATTTCACGCTTATACGCCTCTAGTTATCTGGACGGGCTTAGGACTGCTGCTGTTTCGGTACATCCCAGTTGATTTTCCCAAGCTGCTGAGCCACTTTCTTTTCTGGATTGGGATACCGCTGCAAATTCTAGTTTTAGCCCGTCAAAGCGATTTTTCGGGTGCTGTGGGATTCACGCCGGCGATCGCCATATTCGTGTTATTTCTGAGTACGAGTTGTGCTTGGCTGACTTGGGTATTATTGCGTAGGCTGAGTGCGGCCCACATCAAAAAGCCCTATTTTCAGGGCAAAAATTCTCTGGTGAATTTATTCTTATTAAATTTTAATTCCCTGAAGCGATCGAGCGAAGGGAGTTTTATCCTAGCTGCGATGTTAGGGAATACGGGCTTTGTGGGATTAGCAATCACCCCGTCTATCATCAGCATTGATAACAGCAACTGGGCGGTCTTGTACAGCGTCACTAACAACGTTATTGGAACTTATTGTTTCGGTGTATTTATTGCTAGCTACTTCGGGAACTCCGATCAAAAAAAACACTGGTGGACTCAGATCCGGGACGTGCTGACAGTTCCCGCCCTGTGGGCTTTTTTAATTGGTTTTTATACTAGAAACATCCCCCTGCCCGAAACAGTGGAATCGGGATTGCAGACTGCTGTTTGGGTGGTAATTGCCAGTGCTTTGCTGCTGGTTGGCATCCGGCTGAGGTCTATTAAGAAATGGGAAAGTTTTGAACTGGCGTTAATCCCGTCGCTGTTAAAAGTGGTAATTGTGCCGGTGCTGATCGGATTGGGTGCTAGTTATTTCGGATTGAGCGGCGATCCGAGGTTCGTGTTGGTGTTGATGTCGGGAACGCCCACAGCTCTTTCCGTGCTGATTTTAGCAGAAGTCTACGAGCTCGATCGCGATTTGTTAGCTAGCAGCATCGCCATCACTTCTGTCGGGTTGCTGTTGATGCTTCCGCTGTGGTTAGCTGGGTTTAGTTAATATTAGCTAAAGTTTCAAATCAGCTCGATCTAAAATTTCGCAGTACAATGAACAATAACTGCACGGAAAAGACGATGAACGAGACAATAACTGCTACTGGTCTGCCTCCTGCATTCCCCGACCATACCCAATTGCCAGACGAAGACGGTACATTTGTGAAAAATTTTCAGGAGCATCCTCAGAGCATAATTCTGACAGATTCGATCGGGCCGGTTGTAGAGCGGCTGCATCCAGACGGACAATATGCGATCGGGCAAGATTGCGGCATTTACTGGCGAGAAACTGACCCGCCAGAGCGAGGTGCAGAAGCACCGGATTGGTTTTACGTGCCGAATGTACCCGCAACACTTGACGGTTTTCGCCGTTCTTATGTACTTTGGCGGGAACACATGGCTCCGTTCATTGCTTTAGAATTTGCTAGCGGTAATGGAGAGGAAGAGCGCGATCGTACTCCGCTTTCTGTGGCGGCCGACGGTACAACAACTAAACCCGGTAAGTTTTGGGTGTACGAGAGAATTATCCGCATCCCTTACTACGGTATTTATGAAATGAGAACTGGCAATTTAGAAGTCTATCACCTGATAGATTTTGTGTATCGCAGGATGGAGCCAAACGAACGCGGTCACTATCCGATTCCTGTACTAGATGTAGAATTGGGACTGTGGCAGGGAAGCTATCAAAATCAAGAACTGCTTTGGCTGCGGTGGTGGGATTCCCAGGGGAATTTGCTGTTAACTGGCTCCGAACAAGTTGAAATTGAGCGGGCTAGAACCGAACAAGAACGGGAAAGAGCCGAACAAGAACGGGAAAGAGCCGAACAAGAACGGGAAAGAGCCGAACAAGCAGAGCGAAAAATTACCCAGTTAGCCGATCGACTGCGAGCAATGGGAATCGATCCCGATGCTGAGGATTGATATCAAAGTCCCCAAACTCTCTCTGTAGCGCAAGCATCCCGCACCTTATCTTTTTTAATCACAAAAAACAAAGCTGATGGAAACTAAACCACCTCTACCGCCCTTTACGTTGGAAACGGCTAAAGCCAAAGTTCAAGCTGCTGAAGATGCCTGGAATACTCGCGATCCAGAACGAGTAGCCTTAGCTTATACGGAAGATTCTCAGTGGCGAAACCGTGCCGAATTCTTCAGCGGACGGGAACAAATCAAGGCTTTTTTAGGACGAAAATGGGCAAAGGAATTAGATTACCGTTTAAAGAAAGAACTGTGGAGTTTTACAGACAATCGGATTTCTGTTCGCTTCGAGTATGAGTGGCACGATGATTCTGGGTACTGGTATCGCGCCTATGGTAATGAACAGTGGGAATTTGCAGAAAATGGGTTAATGCGAAGACGTGAAGCTAGCATTAATGATGTTCCCATTCAAGAGTCGGAACGGAAGTTTCGATAAGATCTATCTGTGAGTTTTTAGACGCATAAACCTGGCTTTTTAGGAAAATATGCAGGTTTGTAGTCAGGACTTTAGTCATGATTGACTAAGGAATGAGAATTAAATAACTTAGAATTTTGATGGTTCTTGTGGGATGGGCGTCCCGCCCGTCCAGAAAGGGCGGGCGGGACGCCCAACCCACTTTCAAGAGTGTAAATTATTTAATTCGCGATCCTAAACGCCAGAAAGAGGACTAAAGTCCTCACTACGAACGAAAGGTTTGTAGTAAGGACTTGAGTCATGATTAGAACTCTTGCAAAAATACAAAGCACCATACCCCAACCCTCCTCTTTAATCAGGGGAAGAGGCAAGATTATTCTTGTTTCCCCCCTTAATAAGGGGGGACTAAGGGGGGTGAATTTGACTTTTGCAAGAACTCTATTGATTAAACGCCAGAGAGAGGACTAAAATCCTCACTACGAACGAAAGACGCCCAATTGCTCAACTCTACTCAATCGCAAAGCAAACTCGGAGAAGTCAGCACAAAGACATCCCTGGTTCCCACCCCTTCAGATTCCGGTTTAATCGGCGTAGTAAAGTGGAAAAACTCGTGGTCGTTAACTAACAGCAATTCTCCCGGATGCAGAATTTTATTAAAAACAGGCTTCTCTTTTTTAGCCAAGTACAAATGCGTTTCCCCGCCTACAATATTAGTTCTGTCAACCGAGAAAATCCCGATAAAGTCAGTACCGTCTTGGTGAATGCCTTCCGGTGCGGGGTTGCCGAAATTGTTTGGCGAACAAGTAGTCCTGATTTGATGGATGCCGATTTCAGCTTCGGGGTGAATTTTGCAGGAATCGAAAAAAGCAAAAATCATCTGTTTGAAATTATCGAGGGCAATTAGTCGATCGTCCAATTCGGCAAATTCCCGCCTGATATCACCCACTAGCGGATTGTATGTTTTGCTTTGATACAAATAGCCGTGAGGTAACTTAACTAACTCATTTCCGTTGACTGCAAACCGCGATAATCTTCTCGAACGATACTTACCTTTCACATACGGATCGACAGGCATATCGTCAAAAAATTCCTTGAAACCTTCTAGCTTAATCGAGTTTACTTTTTTGAAAGTAAACATGAAGGCATAATCCAAATGAATGGATTCTAATACGGTTTTCATAGATTTTACTCCCTGAAGCCTTGCTCCCCTCCCTAATTTTGCCTGGAGGAGGTGTATGCTTCTACTCTAGCGCAGGATTTTTGTATGTGTCGTAAAAGACACTACAAAAATTGCAAAGATATCGTAAAGCTTGCAAGATGAATCCGGGGGCTGGTTCTTCTTTTAATCGAAAATCCCAAATCTAAAATCTAAAATCGATTGACTGCTTTCACCAGCGACTGACAGGCCCGCAGGAAAACGGCAACATCGACCCCAAGTGTGACGTACTGAACGCCAGCATCAATCCACTGCTGGGCGATTTCGGGGTTTTCGGCAAAAGTACCGGCGGCTTTGCCTGCTTTGCGGATGGTTTGCACTGCCTCCTGCATCATGTCGATGACGCGGGGATCGCGGACTTGGCCGGGAATGCCGATCGACTGTGACAGATCGTAAGGCCCTAGAAAAATCACGTCCACCTCTGGGACAGTAACAATTTCTGCCAGGTTGTCGATGCCGCCTTTGCCTTCGACATGAATCACAACTAAGGATTCTTCGTTGAGTTTGTCGGTGATATTTGTACCTGCGGCGGTGTAAAGTCCCGCCCGCGTAGCAAAGGAAAGGCCTCGCGTGCCCAGAGGACTGTATTTAGCGCTTTTGACAGCGGTTTCGGCATCGATTTTGCTTTCAATTTGAGGTACTTGAACGCCTGCACTCCCGATGTCGAGAGCTCGTTGAATTTGCGGCCCGTCGTTTTTGCTGACACGAACAATCGGTGCAATTCCGGTACAGTCGGCGGCGCGACACAAATCTTCAGCAGCAAGCGGGTGCAGGGGCCCGTGTTCCATGTCGATAACGGCAAAATCCAATCCAGCGTGACCGCAGATTTCTATGAATGCGGGATAAGGGCAGTTCATAAATAAACCGAGGACTGTTTCGCCTTGTTTAATTTTTTGTTTCAGTTGGTTTTGACGCATGGGTACTCCCGGAAAATTGAGTTTTTTTACCGCTGATGCAGCCAGATTATTTTAAATAATACAGCTAAAATGTTGTCGTGATAAATTACTTTATGTTAACAAAATAGACAAAAATTTTGTAGCTGCTTTCGCTTCTATCTTAAAGGGAATTAAGCACAAAAGCCAGCCCAAAATAAACATTCCTAAAATTGGTAAAAATATGGCTCCCACGGATGGTTCTACTAACCAAGCAAATAAAGAAAACATTCCTATACTGCCAGTTGTCCACAGCCAAAGAATCAGAATTCCTATAACTGTTGTATGTAAACTCATCCTAATTCTGATGGAACAACCGAACTGTTGATTATGTATATCTCCTTGTATAATTGGGAACAATAAATGTCTCCCGATGATGATGCGATTAATTTTGAATGTTTGGCCAGAAATCGTTCCTTCATAGGGTTTTGCAGGGGGTGGACAAAAGGGTATAATTATTCTAAAAACTTTGGGAGGAGTAACAACTTCGTCTAACCTGCGTAAAACTTCCGAATAAGTTAAACTGGTGGTAATTGTTAAACTCTCAAAAGGAATCAATGACCTAAAAAATTTGACGATTTTGAGCATAAGGTAGATCCGGCTGTTCAATAGTTGTTGCTGGTATTAATGCCTCTTCTCTAAAAAAGTTTTCCCTGACAACACCGCGAAATACCAGTATACTGCAAAATAAACATTTAGATGGGATGAGTGTTTTTCGGGCTATGTCAAAATTAATTCCACAATCTCCGATGAAACTTCGACAGTATCTATTTTTGCTCAAAGGTCGATCGATCCTTAGCCTCACCCTCGGCATAATTTCCGCGATAGGGAGCATTTCGCCAGTATTTGCCGCACCTCCGCGTAATCCAGACAATGCAGAAACTTGCGACATTCTAGTAGCAGGCGGCGGGCTCGCAGGCGCTGCTACCGCTTACGAAGGTTTGCTGGCGGGGCGCACAGTTTGCCTTACTGAAATTACTGACTGGGTAGGCGGTCAAATTTCTTCCCAGGGAACTTCCGCACTCGATGAAAGAGAGACTCAGCGATCGCTCTTATTTTACCCCCGTGGCTACCTAGAATTGCGGGGGCGGATCAAGGAACATTACGGCCGGCTAAATCCCGGAGGCTGTTGGGTTAGCTATTCGTGTTTCATGCCCTACGACGGTCACAAAATTCTATTTAACATCTTGCAGGATGCCGCTAGAAAAGGCAAAGGCACGCTGAAATGGTTTCCCAATACAGTTATTAAAGAACTAGCAATTACTCCTGCTGTGGCGGGGAATACGGTTGGCGGTCAACAAATTAAAAGTGCGATCGCCATTCAACACAAACCCGCCGCCAACACCGGGCCAATCAACACCGAAACTCTTTCTCAAACTATCGAAGATGCCTATCGCTACGAAAATTCTCCGCGCTTTAACAAAACTATTATTCAGTTTATTCCTAAAGCATCTGGACCCCCCCCTAACCCCCCCTTGCCAAGGGGGGGGAATTCCACAAGTTCCTCCCCTTCTGGCAGTAGGGGGGGTGCTGATTGGTACGTTGTAGATGCCACTGAAACAGGTGAATTGATCGGACTTGCCGATGTTCCCTACCGCCTCGGAATTGACCCGCGTTCCCCTCTTGAACCTTCCTCCCCCAGCCCCACCGGCGATGCTTACTGCACTCAAGGTTTTACCTACACCTTTGCGATGGAGGCAACGAAGGAACCGCAGCAGCATCAAGTGCCGTCTTTTTATCAACAATACGCTCCTTACTACAGTTACGAATTGCAGAGATTGGCCAGCTTTCCCTTAGTTTTTAGCTACCGCCAAATCAGGAGCATGAGGCCTGATCAAAAGCGACCTTCAGACCCGAAGCAATTCCCAATTTATCCGGGGGATATTTCGATGCAAAACTGGACTTGGGGCAATGACTATCGTCCCGGCAATTCTCAAGATAATTTAATTTACACTCGCGAGCAGTTGCAAGAGTCCGGTCAACTGCAACCGGGGGGATGGATGGGGGGTTTACGAACGGAAAGTTTGCGCCGGGGAGAGGAAAATGCCAAAGGATTTTTTTACTGGTTGGTAACAGGAACTACTGACTCGCAGCTAGGAGATGGAGTGAAAAAGCCTTATCCAAACAATCGTTTTTTGAGCGGGTTGGATTCGCCGATGGGGACGGTGCACGGACTTTCTAAATATCCTTATATGCGGGAGGGCCGGCGCATTATTGGGCGGCCGAGTTTCAATCAGGCTCAAGGTTTTACGGTGTGGGAAGTTGATATGTCTCGCACTGACTTTACGGCTGATTTTTACCGCCAGAATTTGTCGGAGGAAGAGTATCGGAAGTTGTGGTTGGCTGTCGGTGGTTTGAATGCGCCGGCTTTGGCTGTGGGAAGTCAATCTGTTGAGGATACAAAATCGCGATCGCGCGCTACGATTTATCCTGATTCTGTGGGTATCGGTCATTATGCGATCGACTTTCACCCCTGCATGACTAACAGTCCCCCGGAAGCACCGGGAAATACCGAACGGGAAGGCACTCGCAAAGGTCAAGGGCAAGCTTATCCCTTCCAAATTCCGCTGCGGGCAATGATTCCTCAGAAAATTGACAATATGTTAGTGGCAGGTAAAAGTATTGCTGTTAGCCACACAGCGGCCGCTGCTTATCGAGTGCATTCTTTTGAATGGTCTGCAGGTGTGGCGGCGGGAGTTACGGCTGCTTTTTCCCTAGAAAAGGGGATTCTCCCTTATGAATTAGTGGACGAATTGCCGTCCCGCGAGCCAAACTTGGAAGTGTTGCAGTTGCGGTTGCAACAAAATGCTAATCCGATCGCCTTTCCGGGTACTTCTATCTTCAATAGTTCGTGGCAAAATTGGAAATAATCGCAGTTGGTAATCTGTAGGGCGGACATCCTGCCCCCCCTACAATAAAATTCACTCTTTGTGGAACAGGGTGGAACAGGCTTTCGGGCTTGTTCCTGACACCCCACAATTAACTGCTTACCAAGAAGAGCCTGCTAACGAGTATAAAATAACCAAGAACTCCGTATCTGATAAACAGCAATTTGTCATCTATCTTTCAATAGAAGCAATCAGACACTGCTTTAGTCGGATAATATCAATAATCTCCAAAATATTCCCCCCTTCCCCTTCAAACTCCCCAAAGGTAACGGTCATGTCAACTGCACAGATAACAAGCCCCAATTCCAATAATGCTTATGCCAAACAGTTACTCAGAACCTTAGTAGCTGTCAAAAAAGGGGACTTTTCAGTTCGGATGCCCATAGATCAGACTGGTCTAGCGGGGAAAATTGCTGACGAACTTAACGAAATTATCGAGCTCAATGAGAGAATGGCGGCCGAACTCGATCGCATCGGCACAGTTGTCGGTAAAGAAGGCAAAATCGCCCAGCGGGCCACGATCGGCAGCGCCGAGGGGTCATGGGCAGCTAGCGTCAACTCTGTCAATACCCTAATTACAGATTTAGTGCAACCAACCTCTGAAACCGCCAGAGTAATTCGGGCCGTAGCAAAAGGAGATTTATCGCAAACCATCGCCTTAGAAATAGAGGACAGAGCCCTCAAAGGAGAATTCCTCCAAACAGCGCAAATTGTTAACACAATGGTAGACCAGTTGAGCTCCTTTGCGTCGGAAGTAACGCGGGTTGCTAGGGAAGTAGGAACCGAAGGGAAATTAGGCGTGCAAGCTGAAGTGCGGGGAGTTGCAGGAACCTGGAAAGATTTAACGGATTCAGTTAACTCGATGGCGGGGAATTTAACAGCCCAAGTCCGCAACATTGCTGAAGTAACAACTGCTGTGGCAAATGGCGATTTATCCAAGAAAATTACTGTCGATGTGAAAGGGGAAATTCTCGAACTGAAAAACACGATTAACATCATGGTGGATCAGTTGAGTTCCTTCGCATCTGAAGTAACACGGGTGGCGAGAGAAGTGGGAACGGAAGGTCAATTAGGCGTACAAGCTGAAGTGCGAGGAGTTGCAGGAACCTGGAAAGATTTAACGGATTCAGTTAACTCAATGGCGGGTAATCTTACCGCACAAGTACGGAACATTGCGGAAGTGACAACGGCTGTGGCAAATGGCGATTTATCTAAAAAAATTACAGTAGATGTTAAAGGTGAAATTCTGGAGTTAAAAAACACTATTAACATCATGGTGGATCAGTTAAACTCCTTCGCATCTGAAGTAACGCGGGTGGCGAGAGAAGTAGGTTCCGAAGGCAAACTTGGCGGTCAAGCAGAAGTTAAAGGAGTTGCAGGAACTTGGAAGGATTTAACTGATAGCGTTAACTTCATGGCAGGCAGTTTGACAGCACAAGTGCGGAACATCGCTGAAGTAACAACCGCTGTGGCAAAGGGCGATTTATCAAAGAAAATTACAGTAGATGTTAAAGGTGAAATTCTCGAACTCAAAAACACCGTCAACACGATGGTTGACCAGTTAAATTCCTTCGCATCTGAAGTAACCAGGGTTGCTAGGGAAGTGGGAACAGAAGGGAAATTAGGCGTACAAGCAGAAGTGCAGGAAGTAGCAGGAACTTGGAAAGATTTAACGGATTCAGTTAACTCAATGGCAGGGAATTTAACAGCCCAAGTGCGGAACATTGCGGAAGTGACGACGGCTGTGGCTAACGGTGACTTATCTAAAAAAATTACGGTACAGGTTAAAGGCGAAATTTTAGAACTGAAAAATACCATTAACGTGATGGTGGATCAGCTTAATTCCTTTGCATCTGAAGTGACGCGGGTGGCGAGAGAAGTGGGTTCGGAAGGTAAACTCGGCGGTCAAGCCGATGTCCGAGGCGTAGCAGGAACTTGGAAGGATTTAACGGATTCAGTTAATTTTATGGCTGGTAGTTTGACCGAACAAGTAAGGAATATTGCTGCTGTTACGACTGCTGTGGCTAATGGCGATTTATCAAAGAAAATTACCGTCGATGTAAAAGGCGAAATTCTCGAACTCAAAAACACCGTTAACACGATGGTTGACCAATTAAATTCCTTCGCATCTGAAGTAACTAGGGTTGCTAGGGAAGTGGGAACAGAAGGGAAATTAGGCGTGCAAGCTGAAGTACGGGGAGTTGCAGGAACCTGGAAAGATTTAACGGATTCAGTTAACTCGATGGCGGGGAATCTTACCGCCCAAGTGCGGAACATTGCGGAAGTGACAACGGCTGTGGCAAATGGTGATTTATCGAAGAAAATTACTGTCGATGTAAAAGGGGAAATTCTCGAACTGAAAAACACGATTAACATCATGGTGGATCAGTTGAGTTCCTTCGCATCTGAAGTAACACGGGTGGCGAGGGAAGTAGGAACGGAAGGTAAATTAGGTGTGCAAGCTTATGTGCGGGGTGTAGGGGGAACTTGGAAAGATTTAACTGATAATGTTAACTTGATGGCGGGGAATTTGACGGCACAGGTGCGGAATATTGCGGAAGTGACGAAAGCGGTAGCAAATGGGGATTTATCCAAGAAAATTACTGTAGATGTCAAAGGCGAAATTCTGGAACTGAAAGACACTATTAACGTGATGGTGGATCAGCTTAATTCCTTCGCTTCTGAGGTAACGCGGGTGGCGCGGGAGGTGGGAACTGAGGGTAAATTGGGCGGTCAAGCTGAGGTGAAAGGAGTTGCGGGAACTTGGAAGGATTTAACTGACAATGTAAACTCGATGGCGGGAAATTTGACAGCGCAAGTGCGGGGTATTGCTAAGGTTGTGACGGCGGTGGCGAATGGCGATTTGAAGCGGAAATTAATGCTGGAAGCTAAGGGAGAAATTGCGACTCTGGCAGATACGATTAACGAGATGATCGATACGCTGGCGACGTTTGCCGATCAAGTTAGTACGGTGGCGCGGGAGGTGGGAATAGAAGGAAAATTAGGCGGCCAGGCGAAGGTTCCGGGCGCGGCGGGGACTTGGCGAGATTTGACGGATAATGTGAATGAATTGGCGGCGAATTTGACTACTCAGGTGCGTGCGATCGCCGAAGTAGCAATTGCTGTTACGCGAGGCGATTTAACGAGGTCAATTTCCGTCGCCGCTGAAGGAGAAGTTGCCATTGTTAAGGATAACATTAACCAGATGATTGCCAATCTGCGGGAGACTACGCAGAAAAATACAGAGCAAGATTGGCTGAAAACAAACCTGGCTAAGTTCACTCGAATGCTACAAGGTCAGCGGGATTTAGAAACTGTTTCTAAGCTAATTCTTTCAGAATTAACGCCGCTGGTTTCTGCTCAGCATGGCGTATTCTTTATGATGGAAGCTGTGGAACACGATCCGTTTCTCAAACTGTTAAGTACCTACGCATACCGCGAACGCAAACAGTTAGGAAACAGATTCCATTTAGGCGAAGGTTTGGTAGGACAGTGCGCCCTGGAAAAGGAACGAATACTGTTGACAGAAGTGCCGGACAACTATGTTAAAATTAGTTCGGGTCTGGGAGAAGCTACGCCGCTGAATGTCGTGGTTTTACCTGTACTATTTGAGGGAGAAGTGACGGCAGTAATCGAGTTAGCTTCGTTCCGCCGCTTCAGCGAAATTCACTTGACATTCCTCGACCAACTCACGGAAAGCATCGCCATTGTTTTAAATACAATTGCGGCGAGTATGCGGACGGAAGAGTTGCTGAAACAGGCGCAATCTTTGGCTGAAGAGTTGCAAACTCAGCAAAAGGAACTAAGGGACACTAACCAGCGGCTAGAACAGCAAGCGCAGGTGCAGAAGACGAATGAGGAACTGCTGAAGAAGCAGCAGGAAGAGTTGCAACAAACGAATGAAGAACTAGAAGAACAAGCTGAATTACTAGCGCTGCAAAATAAGGAAGTTGAGCGGAAAAATCGAGATATCGAACAGGCGAGGGGGTTGTTGGAAGAAAGAGCGGAACAGTTGGCTCTAACTTCTAAGTATAAGTCGGAGTTTCTGGCAAATATGTCTCACGAGTTGCGAACTCCGCTGAATTCGCTGTTGATTCTGGCTCGATTGCTTTCTGACAATACTGAAGGCAATTTGACTCAGAAGCAAGTGGAGTACACGCGCACAATTTACTCGGCGGGAAATGATTTGCTGGGGCTGATTAATGACATCTTGGATCTTGCTAAGATTGAATCAGGCACGATGTCGGTGGAAATTGATCAAGTGCTGTTTGCGGACTTGCGAGATCATTTGGATCGAACTTTCCGCCAAATCGCCCAGGATAAGAAGTTGAGTTTTAAAATTGAGCTTGAGGGTGGGTTGCCAAAAGGTCTCTATACTGATGCTAAACGGCTGCAACAAGTTTTGAAGAATCTCCTCTCTAATGCGTTTAAGTTTACAGAGCGAGGTGAGGTGAAATTGCGTGTCGAAGTAGCGCGGGAAGGGTGGAGTTTAGAGATAGAAAGTTTAAGGAGTTCTCCTAATGTTTTGGCTTTCTCAGTTAGCGATACGGGGATTGGGATTTCTGCTGAAAAACACAGGGTTATTTTTGAGGCTTTCCAACAAGCTGATGGTAGCACTAGCCGCAAATACGGGGGCACGGGTTTGGGTTTGTCAATTAGTAGAGAAATCGCTAATCTGTTAGGCGGAGAAATTAAATTGACAAGTCGCCCTGGTGAGGGTAGTAGGTTCACGCTTTATCTGCCGCAAACTTACCAAGAATCGCGAATAATGAATGATCAGGAATCGGGAACGGGCAAGCAAATGGCTCAATTGCCGGCTGCTATTTCTTCTGCTGTTCCTTCGCCGAATTTCAACTTGCCGATCGCTCCTTATCCATCACCGATTATCGCTGACGATCGGGAAAATGTCGAGCTCGACGATCGTGTGCTGTTGATTGTCGAGGATGATGTAAACTTCGCTCGGATTCTGTTGGATATGGCGCAGGAACAGGGTTTTAAAGGTTTGGTGGCTTTGCGGAGCGATATCGGTTTGGCGATGGCGCGAGAGTTCAAGCCAACGGCGATTATGCTGGATCTAAATTTGCCTGTGATGGATGGCTGGACAGTGCTCGATCGCTTGAAGCACGATCCAAGTACGCGCCACATTCCGGTTCACATTGTATCAGTTGAAGAAGGGCGGCAGCGCAGTTTGCAGTTAGGGGCGATCGCGTACTTACAAAAGCCTGTCAGTCGCGAAGCTTTGACCAAAGCTTTGACTGATATTAAGGGGTTTGTGGAGCGACCAGTGAAGAATTTGCTAGTTGTAGAAGACGACGAAACACAGCGTCTGAGCATTGTGGATTTAATCGGTAATCACGATGTTTCTACCACGGCTGTGGGGAGTGGTGCAGAGGCGCTAGAAACTTTGAAATCGGGGCCTTTTGACTGCGTTGTACTCGATTTGGGACTGCCAGATATGACTGGTTTTGAACTGATTGAGCAGATCAAGCAAGATGCAGCTTTAAAAAGTCTGCCGATTATTATTTATACGGGCAAAGATTTGACGAGAACCGAAGAAACTCAACTGAAGCGGATGGCGGAAACAATCATTGTTAAAGATGTGCGATCGCCAGAACGTTTGTTAGATGAAACAGCTTTGTTTTTGCACCGAGTCCAAGCAAATTTGCCGGAACCAAAGCGCCAAATGCTAGAGCAATTGTATCAAACTGATTCGACCCTCGCGGGCAAAACAGTCTTGATTGTTGACGACGATATGCGGAATATTTTCGCCCTCACGAGTATGCTGGAGCGCCATAAAATGAAAATTGAGTATGCTGAGAATGGCAGAGAGGGCATTGCTAAATTGCAAAATACGCCTGACATAAATATTGTGTTGATGGACGTGATGATGCCAGAGATGGACGGTTACGAAACAATGCAAGCAATTCGTAATATGCCTCAATTTGCTTCGTTGCCAATGATTGCTCTGACTGCGAAAGCTATGAAGGGCGATCGGGAAAAATGTATCGAAGCTGGTGCGTCTGACTACATTACCAAACCTGTGGATACGGAACAGTTGCTCTCGCTGCTGCGTGTCTGGCTTTATCGATAGTCATTAGTCATTAGTCATTAGTTATTAGTCATTAGTCATTAGTCATTAGTAAGCAGTGAACAGTCATTAGTAAGCAGTGAACAGTCAACAGTCAACAGTCAACAGTCAACAGTCAGCAGTCAACAGTCAACCGTGAACAGTCAACAGTCAACAGTCAACAGTCAACAGTCAACAGTCAACAGTCAACAGTCAACAGTCAACAGTCAACAGT
>NZ_JAUBTS010000065.1:34499-44553 GCF_036705105.1 Microcoleus sp. B9-D4 | reverse complement strand
TCATTAGTCATTAGTCATTAGTCATTAGTCATTAGTCATTAGTCATTAGTCATTAGTCATTAGTCATTAGTCATTAGGGTGCGCGCTGTGAACCTCATCCCTCAAACCAGTCAGTAGTAGGGTGCGGCGCTATCGACAATCTGGTTGGAAGCTCGAAAATCTCGCAGATCCGCACCCTACAAGATATTGGTGCAAAATGTAAACTGAAACAAACATTAGGAGTTCCCAATGTTAGATCACAACACTAGCGAATCTGAATTTGAGGCGATCGACAATTTTCACAAAACCCAAGAATCAGATATTCCCAAATCTGATAGTGGTGACAAGAGACCAACTCAAACGCGCATTCGCATTCGTATTCCTAAAGAATACCATCAGGAACCTGTAATCTCTAACCTGATTTCTGAATACGGTTTGACGGTGAATTTTAATGCTGCTTTGTTGGGTGTTAAAACTTTAGATGACGGTTGGTTTGACTTGGAACTTAACGGTACAAGTAAACAGATTGAAACTGCTCTGATTTATCTCAATGATTTAGATGTGGAAATCTGGAGCAATTCCAATGATTCCGATGAAGAAACTTGGTAATTAGTGAGTCTTTGACGCACCAAAATGGCAGAGGAGTTAATATTCTGGACTGTCCGCCTAATTTTAATTTTTTCGAGTCAGTTTATTGATTCTAATAGTCTCCCGGAATTTTACTCATGAGTCAGCCTATCTCTGCCTGATAAATAACATTTATCAAGGTCCTCGTGAGGAATGCAAGCCTTCATAAAACTCAGAAAACTTGCATTCCTCCCTACCAAGCAATTTGAGTGGAGTTGTTCGTTAGCGAAGCCCTCGAAGAGGATCGCACATACAGATCATTCAGCAGCCACCAACTACCCAATAACACCAGCTTACAGCTAATAACCGTGACTGATGACTCTTGATTAACAAATATCGATCGTCATCAGTTAACTATTCGATTGACAATTTTTATAAAATCTGGTGTTTTCTTCATCTCTGGTATATCAATAAACAGCGCGCACGTCTTCTCCAACATTGTTGTAACAGCCGGAACAATATCCCCCTTTAAAACTTCTAAACAATCACACTAACTCAGTTAGGGCAGGGTGCATAAAAAAAAGTTTTTGTCAATATTCCCTTTAGGTTAAATTAGGGGCGATCCTCTTCGAGGGCTTCGCCAACGACTCTCATCCGCGCTGGAAAAAGAGCGATCATTGCTGCGGTTGGTTTGTGATATGAATTTGATGTGTGCGTGTACCAGGAGAATTTGAACGTGGAACTCTATCAAGAACCGAAACACCAGATAGTTTTTGCAGATTCACAAGTTAAAGATGGCGAAAGTTTAACAGAAACGGCCAATCCCGATACAGAAATTGTTATTCTGAAAGCCGATCGCGACGGCATCGAGCAAATCGCCGAAACACTTAAACAGCGGAAAAACATTGCAGCCGTCCACATTTTGTCTCACGGCGCAGCAGCCAGCTTACAACTGGGAGCGACAGAACTAAATCTGTGCAACATTGAAAGCTACCGCAATTATTTAGAAAAATGGTTTGCTTTGCCAGCAGCCGAAGCAAACTCGAACTCTTCAATTACAGCTAAACCCGAAATTCTACTTTACGGTTGCAACGTCGCCGCCACAGAAGCCGGTGTCGCCTTCGTCCAAAGGCTGAGCCAGCTCACCGGGGCAAATATTGCCGCTTCCGATAACTTGACTGGGAATGCTGCGTTGGGTGGAGACTGGGAACTCGAAGTAACTACGGGCAAAATAGAAACACCTTTGGCATTTTCGGCTGAGGCGAGGGAAGCTTACAGTGGCGTACTGGCTGACTTGAACCAAACGACTGGCGACTTTAACGGACTGGTAAATGCCATCAATGTTGCCAACATCAACAGTGGCATTGACACGATCACTCTCACTGCCGATATTACCCTCGCAGGGCAATTGCCGAGAATTACCGACACCACCACTATTGTTGGCGGTGGTTTCAAGATCAGCGGCAATAACAACCGTGCCTTCGTAGTTGATAACACAACATTTAACATCTCAAACCTCACCATTGATTCCGCAAAAGCAGTAGGCAACGCAGGAACCATCGGCGGTGGTGGCGCTGCGGGTTTAGGTGGCGCACTTTTTATCAACAGCGGTACAGTCACAGTTGACAGAGTTACTTTTTCTAATAACTCTGCCGTTGGCGGTGCAGGTGCGGCGGGGAATGGTGGCAAGGGTGGTAGCGCGGATTTGGCTACTGTTTTTCGAGGCACACCCGGTGGAAATGGAGCAAATGGCCGCGACGGTCGTCCTAGCTTTGGCGGAAATGGAGAAAATGGCGAACCGGGTACTGCCGGTGGAGCTGGCAGTCCTGCCGGTAATGGTGGTACAGGTGGTAATGGTGGTACAGGTATTGCAACTTTCTCTGGCGGTACTGGCGGTACTGGCGGCATTGGTGGCGCTGGTAGCGTTGTCGGTAGTGGGGGCGGTGGTGGTGGTGCCGGTGGCGGTGGCGGTGCTGGGGGTGGTGGTACTCAAGGTAATGGTGGCAATGGCGGTGCTGGCGGTGCTGGCACCTTTGGTGGCGGCGGTGGTGCTGGCGGTACTTTTGGTACAGGTGCGGCGCCTGGTGCTATCGGCGCTGGCGGCACTGGCGGCTTCGGCGGCGGTGGCGGTAGTGGCAATGGTGCAAGCGCAGGGGGCACTTTTGGCGGTGCAGGTGCTATTGGCTTTGGTGGCGGCGGTGCAGGTTTAGGCGGCGCGATTTTTGTTGGCGGTGGCACTTTGACCATGACCAACAGCACCTTATATAGCAACACAGTTACGGGTGGCAATGCTGGTAATGTTGCCGCAGGTGCGGGTACAGCCGCAGGTGGTGCAATTTTCGTCAACTTAGGTGCTACAGCTACCCTCACTAACAACACGATCGCTTATAACTCTGCAACAGCCGCGACAGTTGGCACACCGGCTAGTCTGATTGCTAATGCCGGAGGAATTTACAACAACGGCGGTACAGTTTCAGTCAAAAACACGATCGTCGCTGGCAACGTTGCTACTACCAACACAGATGTTACCGGGACATTCACCGGGAACAACAACCTAATTGGGGTTCTCGGCAGTAGCACTGGTTTTACAGCGACTCAGCAACTAACCGGTGCTTTGACAAATGTATTAGCACCAGTCAGCTCTGCCGGATTGAATGGCGCAACGGCTCCGGCTCCTTTCACCCTTGCCCTAGTTGATAACAGCCCGGTCACAACTAGCACTAACCAAGCCATTGGCGGTGGCAACAGCGCCGACGCAACAGCGGCCGGTTTAACTACTGACCAACGCGGTACAGGTTTCCCTAGGAAAATCGACAATACTCTTGTCAGCAAACCTAGTGTTGACATCGGTGCTTACGAGTACGGCCCTGTGGTCGTGGGTCAGAAATTCAACGACCTTAACGGGGATAGCCTGCAAGGTGCCGCGGCAACTGAACCAGGTCTAGGCGGCTGGACTATTACCGCAGGTACGACGACTAATGTAACATCTGCCGTTGCTGTTACTCTCGGCCAATACACTCTCACGGATACTAAGGCCAATACAGCGATCGCAGAAACGTTACAAACCGATTGGGTGCAGACTTTGGCACCAACGGTGACGACTGGTACTGCTGATGTTACCGGTGCTAACTTCGGCAACTTCCAACTGACATCGATCGCGGGCAAAACCTACACAGACCTCAAAGGCGACGGCTTCACGCCCGATGACACCACATTAAACGGCATCACCGTTAACTTATACAAAGACACCAACAACAACAACACGCTAGAAGTCGGCACAGATACGGTTGTCGGCACTGCACAAACCACTGCAGGAGCCGGAGATTACACATTCGCGGATATCGGCCCCGGCAATTACCTGATACAAGCCACTGCCCCAGCCAACTCCACTATCTCTTTCCCCGCTGCCGCAATTCTCGTTACCGCCCAAAGCGGTACTCCCGTCACGGGTCAAAACTTCGGCGTTTTCCAAAATATCACCGTTAGTGGCACCAAATTCACCGACATCACAGGCAACGGCTTCTCTGCTGACGACACCCCCCTCAACGGCACTACCATTCGCTTGTTCAAAGATACTAACGATAACAGCACTTTAGATAGCGGTGATACGGAAATTGCCTCTCAAGTTACCGGGACAGCGCCAGCGGCTGCTGGGACGTACAGCTTTGCCAACGTCGGCTCCGGTCGGCACTTTGTGAGAGAAGACGTAGCGACTGGTTTCTCACAAACCGCCGGCCCGACTTCCTATACAATTAACCCGGTCAGCGGCACAAACATTACGGCTCAAGACTTTGGCAACTTCCAACTAGGCAAAATCAGCGGGATCAAATTTAATGACCTCAACAAAAATGGCATCCAAGATGCGCCAGAAGAACCACCGCTAGGAGGCTGGACAATCTACCTGGATGCCAACAATAACGGCACCTTCGATGCTGATGAAGAAAGCGAAATCACCGATGCTACGGGTCAGTATGAGATCGACGACCTTACAGTCGGCACTTATACAGTGCGGGAAGTGCCACAAACAGGCTGGACGCAAACTCTACCCCCCGTCAACCCAGCCACCCCTACTCTTTCCGGCGCGTTTACGATCGCCGTCACCAGCGGCACCGACTCCCAAAACAACAACTTTGGCAACTTCAAGCCCAATAGCATCAGCGGTGTGAAGTTCAATGACCTCAACAACAACCGGGTACAAGATACCGGGGAACTAGGACTTCCCAATTGGAGATTCTTCCTCGATACCAACGATAACGGCACTCTCGACACAGGAGAAGTGAACACCCCCACCGATCCCGCAGGGAATTACAAATTCCTCGACTTGCCAGCAGGAACCTACAAGGTGCGGGAAGTCTTGCAGCCTACTTGGACGCAAACTACCCCCAACCCGGCCGACATCACTGTCACCAGCGGTCAAGACATCGCTAATATCAACTTCGGCAACTTCCAGTCGAGCACTATCAGCGGTCAAAAATTCAATGACCTCAACAACAACGGCGTTAAGGATGCCGGAGAATTGGGGCTAGGTAACTGGCAAATATTCCTCGACAGTATCAATCCCGATGGCATCTTTCAGCAGGGCGAACCGACTACCATCACTGATGCAGCGGGCAACTACACTCTCCGAGATATACCCGCAGGTACTTACCAGGTAAGGGAAGTCCAGCAAAACGGCTGGACGCAGACGACCCCCAACCCCGCCCCCGTTACGGTTAATCCCTCCGATAACATCACAGGCATTGACTTCGGCAACTTCCTGCCCCAACCCGGGGCGATCCGAGGTCTGAAGTTCCAAGACACCAACAACAATGGCACTCAGGATGCTGGAGAACCGGGTTTACCCAATTTCCAAATTCAGTTAACCAATGTCGTAGCTGGAACTGCTCCTGCTCCTGTTACTACTACCACAGACAACAGTGGTAACTACCTGTTCGCGAACCTAACGCCGGGAACCTACCGCGTCAGGGAAGTCAACCAAACTGGGTTTACCCAAAGCACACCCGAACCGGCCGACATCACCCTAACTTCAGGCGCTATTGTCACCGGCATCAACTTCGGCAACTTCCCAGCGCCGACGCCGACGCCGACGCCGACGCCGACGCCGACGCCTACGCCGCCATTGCCATTGCCACCTGTACCCACGCCGACGCCTCCACCTGCACCGACGCCTCCACCTGCACCTGCACCGACGCCGACGCCTCCACCTGCACCGACGCCTCCACCTGCACCTGCACCGACGCCGACGCCTCCACCTGTACCGACAGATTTGGTTTGCCCTGAGAACTTCCCCAGGATCGCTACTCCCAATGAGCCCGGCACTCCTTCAGCGGGTGTGAGCAACGGCCCTAACGGCGACGATACGATCGTGGGTAGTGTCGGCAATGACTCTATCTTCGGGTTGAGCGGCAACGATTTGATCTTTGGTCGAGGGGGCGGCGACTACATCAATGGCAATATAGCCAACGATACTGTCTACGGAGGGATCGATAACGATACTCTCTTTGGTGGCAAAGGGTTTGACCTGATTTTTGGCGATCGCGGTAACGATACGATTTATGGCAATCGTGGCAACGACTCTCTTTCTGGCGACGAAGGCAATGACTTATTGTACGGGGGCAAAGCCGATGACGTAATTTTGGGAGGCGCTGGCGACGACGTGCTCATTGGCGATCAAGGCAATGACACTCTCTGTGGCGGTGAGGGTAACAATACCTTAATTGGCGGCAGCGGCGATGATTTGCTCTTTGCTGACACCGGCGATGATTTGCTCTTTGGCGGCATTGGCAGCGATACCCTCGTCGGTGGCATTGGCAGCAATGGCTTTGTCTTGTCAGCGGGCGGAGGAATTGACACGATTTTCAACTTCACTGCAGGAGTTGATTCGATCGAGTTGGTGGGAGGCTTGGACTTCAATCAACTGTCGTTAACCGAAACTAATGGCTCGACGGCGATCGCGATCGCCAACAGCGACCAGATTTTGGCTATACTGACGGGCGTGCAGCCGAGCCAGTTATCGGCTCAGAGTTTTAGCTTGCTGGTTTAGTCTGCAGATCAAACTCGGCATTTAAAACCGAGCATACACTTGCCTGCCGTCCCAGCAAAGAGGGACTAGCGGGAAGCAGAGCCTCTTTGCATGGGTTTGGAGGCTCTGCCAAAGAAGGGGAACGAATTCCGTTCCCCTTCCTTGGTCAAATTTGTTCGAGATACTTCAGCAAGTCGGCCATTTCTTGCGGACTCGGTTGAAACTGCGGCATTGGTGGGGTTTGCCCGCTGGTGACTTGCCGGATCAGATCCAATTCGGATTTGCGCTCGGACACTCCGTGCAAGTTGGGCCCGACTTGACTGTCTGAAACGGAGATGTGACAACCCGCACAGTTCATTTGAAAGATGGCGGAACCCTGAAACGGGTTGCCCGTGAGGGATAGTACGCTTTTGACGTAAGGATCGGCGACTTGAAATTGACGTATTGTGATAATTGCCAACATGATGGCAAGTAACACCGCTAGCGCAAATATGGCAAGTCGCTCGATCGGGTTTTTAATTTCATTCCTGGCAAGTTGGTTATTCAAAGGAGTTCAATTAAAAATAGTATCTACAAGAAAATTTATTTCTCATAACATAGCTTAATCGTTCGCAGCGGGGAGAGCAAGGTCTGAGACTCCCGGAAGGGCGCTTTTTGGAAAATTCATCTGTGTAAGTGCTGGTAATATTAAAAATAGGTTGTTAAATCTTAACGTTAAGGAGCTCTCATGGTAGAACCGCTGCTTTCAGGTATTGTTCTGGGTCTAATCTTTGTTACTCTGGCGGGGCTGTTTTTTGCTGCTTATCAGCAGTACAAGCGCGGCGATCAGTTGGGTATCAATAAGTAAAAGGGGGCTACAGTCCCTAACTCAGGCTGTGAGGGGAATTGGGAATTGGGAATTGGGCATGGGGCATGGGGCATTGGTTATTAAATCGGCCTACTGACTTCTTCCCTCTTCCTTTTTCCCTCTTCCTTTTTCCCTCTTCCTTCTTCCATCCGTTACATCCGTTACATCCGTTACCGAACTTCCTTCGTTAAAGATATCGATCGAGAATAGCAGCAGTTTCCAGGCCTGTTTTTTCCCAGCTAAATTGTTTTGCTCTGGCTAAACCGAGCTCCCGCAATTGCGATCGAACTTTGGCATCGACTGCAAGCTCTTGCATAGCAGAGGCAATTTCCTCGACGCTGTAGGGGTTGACTAATAAGGCGCCGTCCCCCGCCACTTCGGGCATTGAAGACAGGTTAGAGGTGATGACAGGAGTGCCGCAGGCCATTGCTTCGAGCACGGGGAGCCCGAATCCTTCCCAAAGACTGGGGAAAACCAGGGCGATCGCTTGGTTGATGACTTTGGGTAAGTCGGCCGCGGGGAGGTAATCTAGGAATTTTACTCGATCGACCAATCCCAATTCTTGAACCTGCGCCTTCAACAGCGGCGTATAGCGTTTGTCTTCCGAACCTGCTATCCACAATTCGTACTCGGAATTATGATGCAAAGCAGCAAAGGCTGCTACAACACGCTGCACGTTTTTATAAGGATTGTGGCGGCCGATATAAAGAAAATAATTGCTTGTTGGTAAGTCTAGAAAACGGAAAAAACTGGTATCATATCCAGGGAAAATGGGCGTAATTAAATTAGTAGGAATCTTGCAAAAATTAGCGATATCTTTGGCAGTTGATTCAGAGTCGCAGATGACGTGTTGAGCCTGCCGCAGCACTTGGGGAATGTAATAGCGGTGGTAAGGTGTCAGAGGATCGAAGCGACGGGGAAATCGCAGCGCTATCAAGTCATGTACTGTAATTATATAGCGGCAACCTGCAAATAGAGGAGCTTCGGGAATTGGGGAAAATAACAGGTTTGATTTTAGCTGTTTGTAAATTTTGGGGAGTTTGGTTTGTGTCCACAGCAATCGGTTGATGTGTCCTTTTGTTCCTTGTTCTGGTGTTAGGTTTGCGGGGATTTGGTAGCAGTTGTTATTGGGAATTTTTTCGGCTGTTAGTAATGTTGGGTTGAGAGATTTTAGGTGGGGAAATAGGTTTTTGGCGTAGATGGCTAAGCCGGTTGGTTTGGAAATTAGGAAGGAGAGGTTGATGAGCAGGTTGGATTGGGGATTGGGCATGGGATAATATGTAGATTGCGGTTTTGGGCTGGGATTTTTTTTATTTAACCTGAGATATTGCACCATTATCAATTAGCTTTTTAGGAACAGGCTTTCCGGCCTGTTCCACAATAAAATTTATCTTTTGTGGAACAGGCCGGAAAGCCTGTTGCTGACGCAAGATGCCTGTTCCACAATAAAATTTATCTTTTGTGGAACAGGCCGGAAAGCCTGTTGCTGACAAGGGTGTAAGATGTGAGTTTAACCGCAGATGGCGCAGAAAGGAAGAGAGGGAAGATTTACAGATATTGTTGTAAGATGTTGGCTGTTGCTTTTCCGGTTTTGTGCCAGCTAAATTGAGATGATCTGGCTAAACTAGCAGTTTTTAAGTTCGCTCGCACTTTTGAATCTGTGGCTACTGTTTGCATGGCTTCGGCTATTTCTGGGATGCTGTAAGGATTGACTAATAATGCGGCATCTCCGGCTACTTCTGGCATTGATGACAGGTTGGATGTGATGACGGGTGTGCCGCAAGCCATTGCTTCTAAAATTGGTAAGCCGAATCCTTCCCAAAGTGTAGGGAAAACTAGGGCGATCGCCTGATTCATCAGTACGGGCAATTGAGAATAGGGAACGTAACCGAGAAACTTTACCAAAGATTGTAAACCTAATTCTTCAACTTGTGCTGTCAACTGCGGCGTGTAGGCATTGGGAGGCCCAGCTAGCCACAATTCGTAATTTGCGCGATCGGGCAAACTCGCAAATGCAGCAATTAATCTTTCCAAGTTTTTGTAAGGATCGTGTCTGCCGGTATAAAGAAAATAATTTTTGGCTGGCAAGTCGAGATATCTAAAATTAATATTATCGCAAGCTAGGGGAATTGCGCTCATTTTCTTAGACGGAATCTGGAAAAAGTTAGCAACATCTGCCGCCGTTGCTTGAGAATCGCAAATAATGTGTTCTGCTTGCCGCAAAACCTGCGGTATATAGTAGCGGAAATAAGCTGTTAATCGAGAAAACCGTTGGGGAAATCGCAAAGGAATTAAATCGTGAACTGTGACGATGTAGCGGCAGCCGGAATACAAAGGTGCTTCGGGAATTGGGGAAAATATCAGGCTTGACTGCAATTTTTTGTAAATTTTAGGTAACTCAAATTGAGTCCACAGCAGCCTGTTAATTTGTCCTTTCGGCCCTCGATCCGGTGTCAGAGTTTCGGGGATTTGATAGCAAGTATAATTTTCAATTTGCTGGGAAGTCAGTAATGTTGGTTCTAGCTGTTGCTGTTCTGGGAAAATATTAGCGGCATAAGTCCCGATTCCAGTTGGTTCGGGTGTTAAGAAGGACAAATTGATTAACAGTGAATTAGACATGATTTTATAGAACAGAATTT
>NZ_JAUBTS010000065.1:0-34399 GCF_036705105.1 Microcoleus sp. B9-D4 | reverse complement strand
ATCCCAATTGTAGGGGCGGGTTTTACCAACAATAATTGCCTCAAACCCATAATCTCCTAAACCCGCCCCCACCCAACCAAAATTTATCCCAATTGTAGGGGCGGGTTTTACCAACAATAATTGCCTCAAACCCATAATCTCCTAAACCCGCCCCCACCCAACGAACAATCAAAATTTAGATTTTATGGTTGCACAGAAGTCGGATTTGATGTAATTTATTGGCGGTGTACGGGCGGGTTTATATAAATTGTTTGTAATCATTTAATATGGTTGGTAAAACCCCCCTACGCAATTTATCGATCGCGCTCCATATCGAGCATTTGAGCTATATCGGCAGGATTTGGCAGCCGAATTGTAGCATACTCTTGGTGAATAATATCAAAAAAACTATTGACTTTTTTCTCAAAATGTGCAAGTCTAAAGTTCTGACTGCGTTGCTGTGCACCAGCTTGAAGTTCTGCTAGCAAATCAGGATTAACAATTAGTTGATGTGAATGCTGGCACAGTTCCTCAACGGTATTGAACACAAAGCCCGATCGCCCATGTTCCACAATTTCCGGTTGGCCGCCACCGTTGAAAACAATTGGAGCACAACTGTTGTGCATTGCTTCCACAGTCGCCATCCCGAAATGCTCAAATCTTTGAGGATTGACTTCACCCAAACCGCAGCCGTGCCAAAATATGCTTGCTCTACCATAAAGCGATTTTACCTCATCGAAGTCAACATTGACTTTTAGCTCGATCGCCCTTGGATCTTGCTTCAATAAATTCTGAACAGTCTTTAAATAAGGATTTTTCGGAATGCTGCTGCCAACTAAAATTAGTCGCCATCCTTGAAAATCTTCGGGATAATCCGCTAGCAAACTGCGGAAAGCTTTAATTAGTTCAATTTGCTTTTTTGTTCCCCCAGCTTCAAACTGTCCCACCGCCAAAATTATGTTTTCTTTCGGCACTTTAACTGTTGCCATTTCTACGGGCGGATAAAGCAGAAAAGTTGGCTGTAGGTTCCAGCGTTTTTCCAACCACTTGACGGTAAATTGACTGTTGGCAATAATGAAAGTGTAATCATCGACAGCAAAGTGACGGTTGCGGAAGGTATTGGGAAAGTGACAGAAAAATACTGAAATTGGGGACAGTGGTTTAACTTTTTCCAGTTGGTTCGCGTTGATGAAAATATCGTAGTTTTTGCTTTCTCTGGCAATTTCATCAAAGGGATTTTCCATATCTTCCACGATGATGCTGGAATCGATGCACTGCATTCCGCGTTTATCGTAAAACGCCAAGGGCATAATTTTAATTTTGCATCCTGAAAGGTTGAGTCCGTACCAGGATTCTAAATCGGAAACAGCAACTGGTTTGTTGGCGATAAAAGTAATGTCAAATTCATTTTGCAGCAGCGAGGCGAGGGTAGCGACGTATTTTTGTCCGCCGCCGATAAAATGCAGTCCGTGATCGTAAATGGCGATCGACATTTTGCGATCGCCCCGAACCACCTGTAAGCGAGATAAAATGCGATCTATCTTCATCCGACTGTAAATCACCGCCAACTTTTCCGACAACTGCGGCAATACAGTTTCGATGATTTCTGGTTTCTGATAATCAAGCAGCTTTTTAATCGCTACAAACAAACTCTCGAACAGCAAATCATACTGCTTGTTCGTAAAAAAATCGGAAGTGTGAATTCCTTTAACTAATTGCAAGGGTTCATGTTTTGCCAAATACAAAAACCGATTGCGGTTGCAGAAATACTCGGTAAGTTTGCTTCCTTTACTCGAACCCCGATACTCGTGATGGGCGATTGCGGCGGGAGTATAAAGCATTTTCCAACCGCGTTTGTGGCAGCGTTTGGCAAACTCTACATCCTCAAAATACATCACAAAATCTTCATCTATCGGCCCGACATCTTCCAGACATTCTCTCCGAAAAAGCACCGCCGCCCAACAAAGCCCCTCGACTTCCCGTTCTGTATCGTACTGTCCCGCATCTTTTTCGCCAAAGCCGACATCTTGCCAATAAAAATTAGGTAATTGCTGAATACCGGCGCTGTTAATTCGCCCGTCTTTAAACAGCAATTTGCCGCTAGTCGCACCTACTTCTTTATTAGTTTCTAGCCGTTTTACCAGAATCTCTAACCAGCGACTGTCAAGGGTAGCATCGTTATTTAGAAAGCCGATATATTGCCCTTTTGCTTCGCTGATGCCGAGGTTTAGGGCTTTAGCAAAGTTGTTGGCGGAGTTGACAAAAATCCGAACTTTGGGAAATAGTTCGCGCAGGGAATTAACGGAATCGTCTTGAGAACAATTATCAATTACAATGAAATCTAGTTGCGATTCGGGATACGCAAGTTTTTGTAGAGATTTTAAGCAATCTTTCGTGTGGCGCAGACCGTTATAGTTGACTATAATTAAGGAGCATATGGGCAGTGTGGTCATTCGATTTTAGATTTTAGATTTTAGATTGAGGATTGAGGAATTGAAGGATTGAAGAATTTTCGATTTTCGATTTGGGATTGAATACTTGAAAATTTGAAGGATTGAGGAATTTTCGATTTGGGATTTAGGATTTTAGATTGAGGAATTGAATAATTTTCGATTTTTGATTGAAGCATTGAAGCATTGCTCTCGCGAATAAATCTGGGGCCTTGTGACCAAATTATTTTGGGTCATCTTTGATGCTTTATTTTTGTCGATCGAGCAATTGAGCGGTAATCTTCTCTAAAATAGCAGTATGTTGCTGCTGCACTGCTTTAATTTGCTCTATTTCAGACTGAAAAGTTGCGATCGCTCTTTGTTGAGTCTCAAGCTGTGCTGTAACTTCGGGATATTCGCTGCTGAATTCCGATTCAATTTTTTCAAATAGAGTTTGTTGATTTTCTTGCAATTTTTGCAACTGTGTGCTTAATGTATGCACGACCCGGGTATTAGCAAAATTGTAAATTACTTGTCGTTCGAGTACCGGTCTGAGCAATTTGCGGACTATTTTCCTAACGACGATGACTGCGGAACCGAGTCGCCTTTGGTAAGAGGTAATGGGGATGTTATAAATGTCGAAACCAGCCTTTAAAAGGGCGATATCTTCGTCATCTTCATTTTGGGCGTGAAGCGAAGCTATCCCGAAGGGAATCGCACTATTTTCTGTTCCCAACAGCGACAACTCAGCAATACCAATTCGCGGCTCCAAAGTTTGCCGCAATTTATGTATTATCTGTTGAGTTGGTATTTCTTCGTACTCCAAACTTTCCTCTCCTTGAGATAACTTACTCTGACTTATTATGGAACAGGCATCTTTGCTGTTTCAATCATTGTAACTAATTGTGAACAGGCATCTTTCCTGTTTCCCTGATTGTAATTAATTGTGGAACAGGCCGGAAAGCCTGTTCAAGGGCGGGCAGGATGCCCAACCCCTACACCCCACAAGAACATTTATCTCTTGTTAAATCAAGATTATTGCTTCCGATATTGGCAATATCTCAATTTAAGTTAACTCAATTTGACTGTCATCACCAATCATAAACCGCAGAGCTTTTGGACGAGCCGGTGCATTGGTGAGTTGAGCTCGCTGCCCGATCACGCTGTCAACAATTCGCTGGTGAATGCCAACTATTTTCGCCCCTTGCAATATTACACTGTGTTCGATATCAGCATCAATCATCGTCACGCGATCGGCAATACTGCTGTAAGGCCCGATAAAGCAATTTTCAATCCGGCAATTTTCCCCAATTACCACCGGCCCGCGAACTGTAGAATTAATGATTTCCGTTCCTTCGCCTATTTGCACTCGCCCGATAATTTGACTTTTCGCATCTACTGTTAATTCAGTTGAAGCTACGATACGGCTATCTAAAATGATTTGGTTTGCACTCAGCAAATCGTCCTTTTTCCCCGTATCCAGCCACCAACCCTCTAAATTGCAGGCTTCTACGTGTTTTTCCTGATTGATGAGCTGTTGAATGGCATCGGTAATTTCGAGTTCGCCCCGGGCAGAGGGTTGAATTTGATCGATCGCCTCGTGGATAGTAGGAGCAAAAAAGTAAATTCCCACCAGTGCTAAATTTGACGGCGGAACCTTGGGCTTTTCTACTAACTGCAAAACTCTGCCTTTCTCATCAACTTTTGCCACACCGAAAGCAGAGGGATTGGGAACTGGACGCAGCAAAATCAGAGCGTCTAGTTTCTGCTTGTTAAAAATCTCTAAAAACGGATCTAACTGATTTTCAATTAAGTTATCTCCCAAATACATAATAAACGGAGAATCGCCCAAAAACGGTCTGGCAACTTTTACCGCGTGAGCGAGCCCTGCCGGCTCTGCTTGCAAGATATAAGTAATTTTCGCACCGAAGCGAGATCCATCTCCTGTTTTCGTCTTCACCTCTTCCCCGGTTTCGGGACTAATAATAATCCCAATATCCGTAATCCCAGCCGCCACAATTCCTTCTATTCCGTACCACAGGATCGGCTTATTTGCTACAGGAACCAACTGCTTAGCACCCGTATAGGTGAGGGGACGCAAGCGTGTTCCTTTACCGCCAGAGAGGATGAGTGCTTTCATTGGGTGAACTCTGAGTTATCCTTTAGGGTTTGCGGTGCTGGCAACTATTGCCTGCACTTGTTCGCTCTCGTTGATTTTAAACTACCGCTACCCCGCTGGCAATAGTTGCCGTGTCTTCTGATACAAATAATTTATTTTGCTCATACTTTTATAGGGCGGGACGCAGAGAGTGTCAATCGATTTTAGATTTGAGATTTTAGATTTTAGATTAAAGAATTGAAGCCTTGACCCCACGGATAAATTCGGGGGCTCCTTTATCGGATACAGGTTTTTTATTTCTGGGTCCTGAGTCTGCTTTCGGAATGAATCCCGTGGCGGGTATCCTGGATGCTTTCGGTCAGAAAGGGGGTTTCTTGCTGCTGGAAGCAGTTAAAAGCTAAGGTTTTTTGTCAACAAACCCCCTTTCTCAAGGTTGCGAGTGCGCCAGTCCCGATTTAATTGCGTACCCTTTTAATAGCGGCCATATCGGGCAATCAACTGACTACCACTATTGTTTTGATTTGTCAACCAAGCCCACATCTGATCGCCCAGACAAAAATGCCACCATTCGTTAGGATGTTGCTGAAAACCCGCAGCTATCATCGCATCTTTTAAGATTTGCCTGCGACGGTGATATTCCTGTTTTTGCGGCTCCTTGCTATTACAAAAATAATCGGGATAAGAACGTTCTGATATTTCATCAATCGGAGAGCCCATATCAATTTGCCGATTATTTTCCTCCACTAAAGTTATATCTAAAGCTGCACCTGTACTGTGAGGGGGAGGCGTCGCGCGATCGAGGCTGGGTAGTGCCCAAAATTGATATACGTGTTCTATAATCACTTGGCGTTTGTCTTCGGGAACCGGAAATTCGCAGCCTTGAGCTATGGCAATTTGATTAAAAGTATAATCTACCATAAATTGCTGCACTTCCACCGGCCGATAAGCGTCAAATATCAGAATTTTCCAATTTTGATGATTTTGCTGTAGCTGGGTTTGAGCGGCGATTAAACTATCTACAACTCCTTGCCGCAAGTAGAAAGGGGAATCTGCTTTGCTGTTGTGATAGGGTGCACCCAACTTTTGATAGGGGTGCGGCATTTCAAAGGCAAAATGTTCTGCTGGAATGGGGACTAAAGGTTCGCCGCATTCGTCGATCGCTATTTGCTGGTATGGTTTCATATCAAGGTGTTACCCTACTTTATGATTACTGATGAACTACAATTGTATCGCGATTCATTTCTATCAAGGAATGTTCCTGAAAGAGTTCAGCCAACTGCGGCAAGTTATTCATAAATAAGTCTATAAGTTGGTTATTATTTATGTTGCCAGTCGTCAATATCAACAGCTTGTAAGGTTGCTGCTTGATCATAAATGAATCTAGAAAATCTCTATCTTTGGTGATAACAATTCTGCTTTATTGGATGGAAAGCAAGTTAATTTCTGAATATCGAGTTGCATTTTGTCGAGGTAAATCTTTAGTATGAATAGTATCGCAACCAGAAGATTGCAGCACGCGCGCAAGACGTAGTGGTAATTGTGCATCTACCAAAAACTTCATTACACTAATACTCGGTATATGCTTTTCACTTGAGTCAGCCGCGCGGCAAATAGCAAAGCAGCTAGAATATCCTCATGTTCTAAATCGTCATAGTCATCTACAATTCCTTTAGCATTCATACCAGAACTGAGTAATTCAAGAATTAACTCTACTGGATATCGGAGACCGCGAATACAGCGTTTTCCGTGACAGATATTTGGATCGAGTGTGATGCGCTGCAAAAGTTCGTTTTCCATATTTTCGGAAGAAAGATTAAATATATCCTAACCTAAAGAGCATAGCTTTCGATCGGTTTGTAGTTAGGACTTTAGTGTTTTCAATCTCCACCTCAAGTCCTAAATTCCTTACTTAGTGCAAAAAAAATATAACTTCAGTATTTCCTGGTATGGTTTCACAGTACAATTGTCATGGGTTTGTATTTTGGGTTTAAATGCTTAATCTAGATACTAGCACGGGAATTGCATTTATCTCGGAAAATTCGCCAGTCCGTGTTCAGTTACGACAATACGTACAAGGACAGCAAATGGTGATGACTCAGACGGCTTTTAATGAGTTTACTAATATTGTTCAAAGCATAGCAGGTGCATTGGAGCAAGGGAGAGCAAGTCGATTCCTCCAGAGAGTGGCTGTCATTCCTGACAATCCCTCGAAGAGAGCATTAAACTTGCAGACAACTAGAAACTTAGGCGCAAATGATATAATAATTTTGGGAACAGGCGACCAGTTGGGCATTACAACCATGACAGCAGATGCTAAAGCTGTGAGGGCCCTAAGCGGTCAAGGTGTCAATTTCAGCGTGTACGTCCACCCTCCATGTCGTTTAACGGGAAACTAACGATGAAAATAAAAGTTTCTATTGCATCTTATTTGTCGAGTACCTACAAGCTGATTCAGCGTGCTTTTCCTGACGGAATTAAAGAGGAAGATTATTTTCCGCTTTTGGCACTGCTTTACGATGAAATATCCGATCGCAATTTAGCAGAAGTCATGGCAAACTGTACCGGGAAAGATTATTCTCTTGTTCTGAATGATGTATACGCCGTCGGCTCAAATGATGCACCGGATGCTACAGCTATTGCTAAGTTGAAAAAGCATTTGCTTGCTTGCGGTTATGCAGAATGGTTAGAAGAGTAACAGTTTGTCTAATTATTCGATTCGTGACAATTTTGTAGTAAGGACTTTAGTCCTTTCAATCTTCACCTAAAGTCCTAAAGTCCTTACTGCCAAAAAATCCTAACTTTGGCGGTAAGCAACTACAGCATAAAACGGATCGCCGCTTGGTATTCGCAGCATTTGCATAAAACTCGGCAAGTTAGGCTTGCGAACTATTACTTCGGGCTTGCTAAATCCGGGTATGTTCGCTCCTTTAACAGAATCAAAGTAACCCTTGACTAATTCTACCCGATCGCCCTCGGAACCTTCCCGCCAAGCCGCGATCGCCTTTTGATAAAACATCCGGTTGGAAAAGCTCATAATTGCTACTCCACCAGGCTTCAAAATCCGGTGAATCTCGGCAAAAATCGCATCCGGGTGCTGCAAATACTGTACCGAAACGCAGTTGACAACCGCGTCAAACTCTGAATCCGGCAGTGGCAATTTGGGATTTGCGTTCAAATTCTGCACGAAATAATGATTCAGTCGGCGATTTTTTGCCAACTCTTCTTCATTCATGCCGTGTCCTTCAATATGGGCAAAATCCATCTCGTCGGGCAAGTGAGAAACCCAACTGCTCATCATATCAAAAATCCGAGTATTCGGTTTCAGCCGTTCCCGATATAAATCGGTTAGTTGCTGAATAAATCCATCGTCTACGTGCGTTACAAACCGGGGATTGGAATAGAACAAATTGTCGTCGGTGTCGTCTAACTTGGTGCGTTTATCGGCTGGAAGCAACATAAATTCAGATCGCAAACTATATTTACTCTTTCTAGTTTAAGAACAATTAAGAATTGTAAACACACTTCGCAGGGCGGACATCCGGCACTCGGCTGGTGCTAAGAGTGCGATCGATCGTGGCAGTAAGTCACTCGCAAAAGTAAAATGCTGACGCAGCGGGCGATCGGGAACTAAGCCCTCAAGAGCGGGAAAGACAACGCACAGAGCAAGAGCGACGGGCGAAGGAGCAAGAGCGACGGGCGAAGGAGCAAGCCCAGCAACGTGTAGAACGATTAGAGGAAATGCTGCGATCGCAAGGTATCGATCCCGATCGATTACTGTGAAAAGTCCAATTTGCCAGACATGGGGTCAGAAATCCGGTTTCCAGTCTGAAATTGCAGCAATAACTCATCTTTGGCGACGATCGCAATCTTGCGGTACTTCAGGGCGATACAATCGATTTCGCCGTGGGCTTCGGAAGGAACCGGACGTATTACCATGACACTACCGGACTCGCGCTGACGATCGCGCAGACTGCGCCATATTCTGCGTGGCTCTGATTTTTTAGCGTTTGGTTAGGCCGGTCTCTCCACCGTCGGTTCTGAATTCCAGTAACCCCCAATAGCCTGGTCAAGTTCCAGACTCTCCAACTCGTACTCGTACTCATCGCGGAGATAAAACTCATCGCGGAGATAAACTAGCACATCCTTGACACATTGCCGTTGAGGACTGTCGAGGATCGAGAGCCGCTCCAGGTTGTACTCGCATAAGTTCGTGAGGGTAAACATCAGACCGCCCAACACATCGGCCGCATCCTCATGATCGAAGTCTGTCACGGCTAGGGACAGGTACGCCGGCAGATGGAAGCGGAGGCCAGTCGCATCGTAGAAGCTCAGCGGGGAGCCAGTGACCTGGACCAACGCAGGATCGCCAACCAGCTTGCGCCAGTCATGCTTCTCGTCCAGTAATCTCGCCTCCTGTCGCGCTTCGGGACCTTCGTAGAGGTCGATGAGCACTGTCTCGTGGAGGCTGACTCCGTCACCGAGTTCGACGCCACGGAACGCGCGAGCGATGGTGTCGAGCAATTGTTGTTGCCGTTCGGACATTCAGAATCTCCTTTTGTTAATCAAGTTCGGCCCACCAACGGGGGTCTGATTTTTTTTGTCTGTGATTAACTACTCTACTAACACCCCAACAGGTTTAACCCTTGCAACTTGATTCAGTGTATCCGATCGCACTAACAATATCGCTATCCAAGTAACTCAGCCAGTTTTCCTGTTGGGATTTAACATTTTGCACGAAGGATTTCAACATACAAGCGATCGACCTTACTGAGTCTTGATTTAAAAAATCGGCTTTGTTTTCCTCTGGCGGTGCTCCACTGGGTTGTTGAGAATCATTGATGCTGTATTGGTTGAACCCAGTCAACTCAATAAAAGTTTTTGCTGGTGCTGGTATCCTTTGAAATGCCGATCGCGAAAGTTCTTGAGGAACCACTGAATCCTTTGCCCCAGACAGCATCAGAATAGGAGGCAGCGGACTAATATAGTTAGTGTTGGATGGAGCGTTTGACCCGTAGGTAACTATTGCCATTAGCTTACTCAATAGTTCCGGCGAATTAGCACTTCACGTGGTTGCGATCTTCCCAATACTGCCGAGTTTCTTCGGCTGATTTCAAAACTTCTTGATCCTGGGCTTCTACGTCTGTCTGATGCGCTTCTATATACGAAAGAGCCGCGCGGAACTGCTCATCCGTAAGGTTAAATACGTCACGAATGAATTTAGGGGGATACTGGGCTTTGAGATGATCTATTACATCATAAAGGGTTATGCGTGTCCCCGCGAACGTAAGCCCCCTTTCTGTGCGGACGATAGTCACTTTTCCATTAGGTTGTGGAGCCATATCCCTAACCATCCAAAAACTACATCCATATTACCTTTTTCTGGGAATTACCCACAGGCTAAGAAACCCGGTTTCTTCGATAATCTTAATTGGGATACGAAATATCTCGAAAGAAAGCTGGTTTCTGGGAATTACCCACAAACTAATATCATTTAAAATTATTTGTAAACTAAACAACTCTATGGTATACTAGAAGATTGTGAATATTAATCAAAAGTAAAGTAACAAGCCGGGAGAAATCAAAATGACACAGCAAACCCTGCACGGAACCAGCCGCAAAAGAAAAAGAACATCCGGTTTTCGCGCCAGAATGCGTACCGTAACCGGTAGATTGGTAATCAAAGCCCGCCGCAGCAAAGGTCGCCACCGCCTCGCAGTCTAGCACTGCATCAAGGTTGAGAGGCCTCCACGATCGCCCTACGCCATGTTGCCCGATACAAACCGACTTAAGCACCGAAAAGACTTCAGCGCCGTATACCGCAAGGGAATGCGCCGTAACTCGGCCCATTTCAGCTTAAGAGCTCTGCGTAAACCAAAAAGCGCAGAATTTGCGAAACCGACAGCCGAAAAATCCTTGCAGCCAACTCGCACAGGCATTTCCATCAGCCTGAAAGTCAGCAAACGCGCTGTAGTCCGCAACCGGATTAAGCGTCAGATTCGGGCAGCTTTGCGACAGCTATTGCCCCGATTAAAATTCGGGTGGGATTTAGTAATTGTCGTGCGTCCGATCGCACAAGAGTGCAATTATGCAGAAATTCTGCAAGAATTAGAGCAGTTGTTGGTAGAAGCCGAGGTACTAGATGGGAATTCGAGAGGAAGTATATTATGAAGGCGGCCCCGCGCCCGGTGACTTGATCCTCAATTTACTCCTGGGGCTGACTGTGGTGGGAATCCCCCTAGCAGTAGGAGCAATTGTCCGGGCTCTGTGGCTGCGGTATCGGATCACGAGCCGCCGAGTGTCGGTAACTAGCGGTTGGATGGGGGGCGATCAGACAGACGTTATCTACTCAGATATAGTCAAAATCGTCACAGTACCTCGCGGTTTCGGGACTTACGGAGACATGGTGCTCACCATGAAAAATGGCAGCCGCTTGGAACTCAGAGCTATGCCGAAATTTCGAGCAATGTATGACTACATTAACGAAAAACTTCCCATAGCCGCTCAAAAAGCAAACGCGGCCCAAGCTAAATAACCGAACCGCTTTCACCCTGATTAGAGGCCCAATTCAGTGCGAGTATTGGCAAACTCATTAAAACAAACCCGCAGACCGGGCGGTCGATCGACGGGCAATGTCCTAAGATAGAGACAAAACCCTGAAAATTGAGGCGGCTCGCGTTAAGCGGGTAAAAATAGTTCTCAACAGCAAACATAGAGCACCTAAATTAACTCAAAGCGAATGGATTTCGGTATCTCGTTTCTCTCCAACAACCTCATGCTTCCGATCCTAGATTTTTTCTACGGGATCGTGCCAAGCTACGGTTTAGCGATCGTAGCTCTGACGCTCGTGATTCGCTTTGCTCTTTATCCTCTCAATGCAGGCTCTCTTCGCAATATGCGGCGCATGAAAGTAGCGCAGCCATTGATGAAAGAGCGAGTAGATCAAATTCAAAAACTCTATAAAGAAAATCCTGCAAAACAGCAGGAGGAAATGAGCAAAGTATACAAAGAATTTGGTAATCCTCTAGCAGGATGCTTCCCCTTGGTCCTGCAAATGCCAGTGCTGTTTGCACTGTTTGCAACGCTCAGGGGTTCGCCGTTTTCTGACATAAATTACAGCGTCAACGTTCAAGTTTTGCCGAAAGAACAAATCGAAACTGTTCAACCGCAAGCTTTTGCTACACCGCCACAAAATATTTACGTCACAGGTACTTTTCATGCTCCTGTTGTGGGCGTAATTCCAGGCGGCGACAAACTCGGAGTCGGCGACACAACAAAGATTAATTTTCAAACCCCAGAGGGCAAACCTCTCAAAGTTTTAGCTGCAGAAAATAAGAGCGAAATCGACTTTGAACCGGGCTGGAAAGTCCTCAAAGGCGAAGAAGTGGTCAAGGTAGATGAACAGGGCAACATCACGGCATTAGCACCCGGTGAAGCCACAGTTCAAGGCACAATCCCCGGATTGGCTACTAACAAAGGATTCCTGTTTATTGAAGCTCTAGGCCGCGTTGGCGCGATCGACTCAGACGGTACAATCCACTGGGATATTTTGGTGATGATTCTGGGCTTCGGCATCAGTTTGTACATCAACCAAACCCTTTCAGGACAAGCACAAGGGCCAAACGACAACCCCCAACAGGCTACAGTTAACAAACTGACGCCAGTCATATTTTCAGGGATGTTTTTGTTCTTCCCGCTGCCCGCAGGCGTGTTGATGTATATGCTGATTGCTAACATCTTCCAAACAGTTCAATCGTTTATTTTGTCGCGAGAACCGCTGCCAGAAAACCTGCAAAAAATAGTGGACGAAGCAGAGGCGAAAACCCAAAAAGAACAAGGATTAGATGCACTTCCATTTGAGCCCAAGCGTTCTAAGAAAAAGGCTTGATTTTAACAACAATGAAAGACTCTCAAATGCAGCGCGGACAGGCATGGTTAGAAGAATTGCTACAACTGTCCGCAATTCCTTCAAAAGTGGTATGCGAACAACAAAAAGATTGCTATTGGATGACAATAGATGAAAGCAATCTGACTAAAGAACAAGTTGCAATCTTAGTCGGGCCAAACGGTAATGTAATAGATGCCATTCAGTACCTCTGCAACACGGTTCAGAATATAGGTCAGGAAGTAGAGGAGTCAATTCCTTATACAGTTGAACTAAATGGCTATCGCATCCGCCGCCAAGAGGAATTGCGATCGATGGCAGAGTACGCAGCCGATCAAGCCCGATCGACGGGAGTTGAAGTTGAAATAAAATCGCTGTCTTCGGCAGAACGCCGTCAAGTCCACAGCTTTTTGAGCGAATGTGAGGATATAGAAACTTACAGTCAAGGACAAGAACCCGATCGGCGTTTGGTAGTGCGGCTGCGCTGACGCTAAAGAAGGAAGAAGGAAGAAGGAAGAAGGAAGAAGTTAAAAATTAACTATTCCTTTTGACCTTTGAATTCAAGAAGTAGGAAGGCAAAAAATTATGGAGACAATTTATATCCCTCATCTACTCACAAAAAGTGAGCGGAAAGAGGTCATTGATTTTGAAGAATTTATCCCCGATTTAGAAACTCTTACTCCGGTGCGAGGACGACTGCAAGTGACTCACCAAGGGAATTATCTTGAGGTGAAGGCGAAAGCAGAAACAATAGTTACTCTCACCTGTCACAGATGCTTGAAACAATACAATCATCGTTTGGCACTTAACTCATCGGAACTAATCTGGCTCGAAGAAACAGCAAATCAAACAGATTCAAGTTCAGCAGAAATAGAAGTTGCTTTAGAAGATTTGGTGGAAAATTTGTCCCCCGGTGGCTATTTCTCTCCGGGCGATTGGGTGTACGAGCAAATGTGTTTGGAACTGCCGCACAAACAGATATGCGATACTGAATGTCCGGGAATTTCTTTAACTGATGATGCAAATACAGAAAGCTCAGAAACAGTCTCAGACAGTCGCTGGGCGTCTCTGGAAGCACTTAAACGGCAATTGCCTTAGTCAGTTGACTAATAACTAATGACTATTTTTAGCGACGAGTTTGAACTACTGCTGCGATCGCGCTACCCCCTAATTTACATTCCCACACGGGAGGAAGAGCGCGTAGAAGCGGCGATCGCCCAAAGTGCCAAAAAACAAGGTTCTCGCGCCGTATACATCTGGGATTTTGTTGATGGCTACCAAGGCAATCCCAACGATACAGGTTTTGGCAAGCGCAACCCGCTGCAAGCTTTGGAATTTCTCGAAAAATTGCCCGCCAGCGCGCCGGCAATTTTTATTCTGCGCGACTTTCAGCGGTTTTTGGAAGATGTCTCGATTTCCCGCAAGCTGCGGAATTTGGCGAGACTCCTCAAATCAGTGCCCAAAAATATTGTCATCGTATCTCCTCTAATTTCGATCCCGGAAGACCTCAGCGAAGTGATGACTGTTTTGGAGTTTCCCCTGCCTGCGGCGGCGGAAATCAAAATTGAGGTAGAAAGGCTGTTAGGGGCTACCGGACAAGCCATTGAAGGGCGTTTGCTGGACGAAACAGTGCGCTCCTGTCAAGGGCTGTCGCTCGAACGCATCCGCCGAGTTTTGGCCAAGGCGATCGCCACCAGAGGCGAACTCCATCCCGACGACGCGGAACTGATTTTAGAAGAAAAGCGCCAAACAATTCGCCAAACTCAAATTCTGGATTTTTACCCAGCCCGCGAAAATATCTCCGATATCGGTGGTTTGGACAATCTCAAAGAATGGCTGCTGCGACGTGGCGGTGCTTTTTCCGATCGAGCCCGCCAATACGGTTTGCCGCATCCCAGAGGTTTGTTGTTAGTCGGAATTCAAGGAACCGGAAAATCCTTAACAGCAAAGGCGATCGCCCACCACTGGCATTTGCCTTTACTTCGCTTGGATGTCGGGCGTTTGTTTGCCGGATTAGTCGGGGAATCGGAATCCCGCACCAGGCAAATGATTCAGCTAGCCGAAGCTTTGGCCCCCTGCGTGCTGTGGATTGACGAGATTGACAAAGCTTTTGCGGGATTGGACGGTAAAGGGGATTCCGGGACAACTAGCCGGGTGTTCGGGACATTTATTACTTGGTTGGCCGAAAAAACTTCGCCGGTGTTTGTAGTCGCAACAGCCAACAACATCCAGTCTTTGCCCCCAGAAATGCTGAGAAAAGGCAGGTTTGACGAAATATTTTTTGTGGGTTTGCCCAGCCAGGAGGAACGGCGGGCGATTTTTGAGGTACATTTGTTGCGGTTGCGATCGCACAGCATCAAAAATTACGATTTAGAGCGCTTGGCTTACGAAACTCCCGATTTTTCAGGGGCCGAAATCGAGCAAACTTTGATTGAAGCAATGCACATTGGGTTTAGCCAAAATCGAGACTTTACCACCGATGATATTTTAGAATCAGCTAGTCAGATGGTGCCCTTAGCCAGAACGGCTCAAGAACAAATCCAGTTTCTCCAAGATTGGGCCGCTGCTGGGAAAGCTCGCCTTGCTTCTAGATACGGCAGTCTGAGCCGCCGGATTCAGGGGTAAGCTTTTGAAGTCAGTAGTCAGTAGTTAGTAGCCAGTTGTCAGTTGGCAGCTACCAGATTTTACTCAACATTCAGTAGTCAACACTCAACAGTCAACCTTCTTCCTTCTTCCTTCTTCCCTCTTCCTTCTTCCCTCTTCCTTCTTCCTTCTTCCCTCTTCCTTCTTCCTTCTTCCTTCATTTGCGGTTTTATGAACAGTGTATATAGCGTTTTCAAATTTTTAGTGGGTTTTCTGCTCGCGATCGTCCTGATGGCAGGTGCTAGCGTGGCTGCTGCACTTTACTTTGCCGCTAAGCTAACTACTATCCCCGAAAAACCTGTTTTTTCCAACGACAAAACACCAGCTCAGGTTGCGGGCGCTGCGCCGAAGTCAACAGCCCAGGCTAGCCCGGTTTCTACATCTAGCGATGCCCCGTCTCCCAAACCGCTGGAACCTGGAGCTTACCGCGCGATGGTGACTCAGCCGATCGGCTTAATTCTCCGCGATACAGGTAGCCGAGACTCGAACCGCATTGGCGGTGTTGGTTACAAGGAAAGAGTCGTAGTTTTGGAAGAGTCGCCCGACAAAGAGTGGCAGCGAATTCGGATTGAGGATGACAATCGCGAAGGTTGGGTCAAAGGCGGCAATACTGAAAAAGTTGAGGGCGAATAAAACTTAGATAGTAATTAGACAACAAATATACTCATCTCATTGTGAGGGCAGCCAAGCAATCGCAGTGTGAAAATTGTTCACCAACGCCGGGTTTTTTCCTGTCTCTTGTTGCCAATAGCTATGTGCACATTTATTGCAAAAAGTCAAGTTAAATTTATTTACGATATTTGGGATTGCAGTTTGAGGCGCACAGACTGCGGGTGCGATCGCCTCTGCCAAATCCTGAATTTGACATAAAAGCCGAGCAGACAAAAGGTTTCAAGAGCTAAAATTCAACATAAAAACTCGAAAATACATAATCCTAACTTATGTTATTCAGGAGAGTATGTTAAGAAAATTAGCAATATTTTAAGGTTAGTTGCAAAACGGAGGCTGTTGTCACCGCCGCAGAGGCAAGAGTGCTAGCTTTGATCGCAATATCTAAGTTTTCAGCTTAACAGCTACCAACAATAAAAAATATGTACGACAAACGTCCCGATCGAGATTTGGCGAATGCTGCTGTTACTGCGGCTTTGGGAGCTGGGGTCGTTACCTCTTTTGCGGTGAGCAGAGGACAAAACCCGCTGGTAGCCATCGCAATTACTGTTTTTGCAGCGGGAGTAGCTGTAATTTGCGATCGGTTCGGCTTAATTTAAGCGATCGTCGATTTTTTCATACAAAGTTAACTTATCAAAAAATCCCCGCCCTATTTGCAACTAGCAAAAGTGGGGATTTTTAGTGGCTAGTTTTTTGGTTAATCAGCGGTACTTTCCTAGACGCACTCGCCACATGAAGAAACCGCGTTTATTAACAAAAAACCAGCGATTTCAGGCTCTTTACAGACAAGAAATTAAGGTGATGACAACCTGCGCCCAAGTCTTGTGGTAATTTCTGCGGCAGCCAGATAAAATATTAGCCAGCACTACCCCAGAACTTATTCTCTTTCGGCCTTAAAGGCTAAGACTATGCCTGCAAACTTTTTTGCTGAGTCTCGCGTCTCTAGAAGCAGCGATGCTATCTTAGTTGTTACCTGTAATTATTATTGACGGTAAATTTTTTAGAAAAACGGGTGCTTCGCGCTTTCCAGGTAGAACTTAGCGTTGATAGAATCCAAGCCAAGCGTGCCAAAAATGATTTTTGGCAGTTTGCTCACACAACCCACCCACAATTTCACACTAAAAAATTATGGAATCCCTTGCTTACCTCGAACTTGCTCTTGTTTGCGAAGCACCCGCAGAGTCGAAAATTTTTGATGAGCCCAATTGGCAAAATCTATCGAGTCAGACTTACGTCCGTTTGCTGTCTCTGGCTTTGATGCTGTCGGTTTTGAGTGCAGCCGGTGCGGCTTTTGCTCAAATAGATCCGGGATATCCCAATGTCCGAGCGATTCAAGACAGGTTGCGGGAACTCGGTTATTTTCCCAGATCATCGACAGGTCAACTCGGCCCGGTTACTAAACAGGCGCTGACTAACTTTCAGCGAGACTATCAACTGTCGCTGACTGGTAGGCCCGATCGAGCTACTGTGATCGCACTCAACAGTTTTGCCGGGGATGACGATCGACCTTTTAATACTATTTATACAAATTATCGGGAGCTGCGTTTTGGAGACGCGGGTGCAGATGTTTCGGCACTCCAGCGCAGGTTGAAGCAGCTAGGCTACTTCAGCGCCCATCCCACAGGGAGTTTTCGCGAAGTTACTCAAAATGCGGTTAGATACTTCCAGCGAATTAATCGACTGCGGGTAACTGGAATTGCCAATAGGCAAACTTTAGCTTTGCTGTTTGGTTCCACCCGGCCCGTTCCCCCCGTGACGCTTCCAGGGAATATTTCGGGAAATGGCGGTTGCAAGGGGCTGCGGTTCGGGGACAGAGGGGCGACGGTAGACTTGATCCAGCGACAATTAAAAGCTTTGGGCTATTTTGAAGGTGGCGTTGACGGCAAGTTCCGCGAACGCACTCTCTACGCTGTGACTCGTTTTCAGCAAGATTACAATCTCGTTTCTGACGGCTGCGCTGACACGGCTACTTTGACTGCTATCGATGCCCAGATGAGGCAAGCTGAAATTACCTCATGGACTGAGGAAGATGACCAACAGAGTAATGCCGGAGATTTTCTGGAGTTGGGCGACAGAGGCCGACAAGTAGAATTTGTGCAGCGGCGGCTGCAAGAATTGGGTTATTACAGGAGCCAAATTCACGGTTGGTTCGATCGACCAACTCAAGCAGCTTTGATCCGCTTTCAGAGAGATAGCGGGATGTTCGGGACTGGAAGAGTCGATCGCAGCACTCGATCGGCTTTGTGGCAAGGCAACAGGCAGGCCGCAGCGCCTGTGCCGCAGCAAATCGCCGCTGGTCTGCGACGGGGCGATACTGGGCCTGCTGTCCGACAGCTTCAGTCTGCGCTCAGAAGTCTGGGCAAAAACCCCGGCCCGGTGAACGGAGTATTTGGAGGCGAAACCGAGTTTGCGGTGCTTTCGTTTCAGCAGGAACGCAATTTGTCACCGGCGACGGGTATTGCCACTCCGGCGACTTTGGCAGCCCTCCAAAACGGATTAGCTGGCCGGGTAGCCGTTCCTGCTGTTCCAATTAGCAGCATTTTCAACTCTCGATCGAGCATTCAGCAATTACAAAGGCGGCTGGAAGACCTCGGCTTTTACACAGGCTCGATCAGCGGAGTTTTTGATACTCCCACGAGAGACGCCCTCCATCGAGCTCAGCGCAGTTACGGGGTCAGCAGCGACGATTTGTTGAGCCAAACTTTTTAGCCCCAGCCTTGCGGACGCTACATGAAATAAATCGGGTTTCTGCTTTCCGACTCATTCCTGAAATGATGTATTTTTCCTAAGAACCCGGTTTCGGCGTAACTGCGATCGCACTTGGGCCACCGATTTTTGTTAAAACTTGTAACAAGCCGTACTTAAAATTCGAAAATAGTGTACCGTCACTCGATTGAATCCGGGGCGGTGCTGCCGTTGTGGGCGATCGACCTCGGACAAGACCAATTGCTCGAAACCAGAGACGGCCATCCCATCCGCAAAGCTTCGTGGCACACCGTATGAATGGTTAGCTGGCAGTCTAGCAGGTGCAACCCAGACTTTTCAGCTTGCTTCATGCCAATTTTCAAAATCGAATCGTTGTTAAATTCGATCGTTCTGTTGCACTGAACGCAGACTAGGTGGTGGTGGTGATGCGGGTAAGGCTGGTTTATTTCATAGTGTTTGTGACCTTCTGCTAGTTCGAGTTCGCGGAGGAGGCTCATCCTTGCCATTAACTTTAAAGTTCGGTAAATGGTGGACAAGCTAATGTTTTCGCCGCGATTTTTTAACAAAGTGTACAAATCCTCCGCACTCAGGTGATTGCCTTTGGGGAGGTTCTGAAACACGTGCAAGATGGTTTCCCGTTGGGGAGTCATCCGCCACCCTTTGTCATTGAGTTCGGATTTGAATGAGGACGCGGTATAAAGTGCCATTGTGACCCTCTCAAGAAAGTCTGCCTATTGACAATAATACACAACGATCGAGATATTTTGCAAATATCGCACCTTATTGAAAAAAGGTTGAGGAAAAAATTTGGTTTTTGATATTGTTTGACTTTTAACCAGCTTTATGAATGATATCAAATCCGGTAGCATCGTCCTGTATTCCTCTCTGTATTCTCTCCCTCTGCGTTCTCTGCGCCCTCTGCGGTTAAATCATTCCGATACAACCGGAAACGATATGAAAGCATCCAGGATACAAGCCCCCGGATTCATCCGTGGGGTCAATGCTTCAATTCTTTAATCTAAAATCTAAAATCTAAAATCGATTGACTTGCAGCAGAGGACAGAGAAGTGGTTGAGAAGTAAATATTGTTACTTCTGCCGAATGCCTCATGCCTTCTGCACAAGTGCCAAATGCCTTGCTCCCTGATTAATCGCGCTGACTGACCGGCCCAATTTAAGTCAGAGACTCCAGATAGTCGCGGACGCGGTTGCGACGCTTAGGTTGGCGGAGTTTTTGCAAAGCTTTTGCTTCAATTTGACGAACCCGCTCGCGGGACAAGTCGAGCGCGCGACCGATTTCTGCCAGCGAATAGGGGTGTCCATCACCCAAACCAAAGCGCATCAGAATTACATCTCGCTCGCGGCTGGTCAAATCTGCCAGCAGTTGCTGCAAGTCGCGGTGCAAAGCTTCTCGCATCAGCATTTCTTCTGGGGAGATGCTGTCGGTTTCTAGCAAGTCGCCCAACTCTGTATCTTTTTCGTTGCCCACTTTAGTTTCCAAAGAAACAGAACGGGGGACTCGCAGCAAAACTTCTCGGACTTGGGGCGCCGTCATGTCTAACTCGACAGCGATGTCTTCGATCGTAGCTGTCCGACCTTTTTCTTGAGAAATTTTGCGCTGGGCTTTTTTGATTTTGTTAAGTTTTTCGGTGATGTGGACGGGGAGGCGAATGGTGCGGCTTTGAGTGGCGATAGCCCGCGTAATTCCCTGCCTAATCCACCAGTAAGCATACGTACTAAACCGATAGCCCCGCGTCGGGTCAAACTTTTCTACAGCTCGCTCCAGTCCGAGAGTACCTTCTTGTATTAAGTCGAGCAATTCTAAACCGCGATTTTGATATTTTTTCGCCACCGAAACCACCAGGCGCAGGTTCGCCTTAATCATGTGGTCTTTAGCTTCGACGCCTTCAGCTTGAATTCTTTCGATCGTCTCGACCGTCATTTCTGCTAACTCGGCCCACTGGCGCTTGCCTTCGGCCATAATTCGCTTTAGTTCTGGCACGTCACCGACGCCGGCAGTTAAGGCCCAGCGTTCCAAGGAAGGTTTGTGTCCCAATTGTGCGGACAAGCGATCGCGCACTTCAATTAAATGCACGAAGCGCCCAATTAGCCCTTCTTCCTGGGAGGCGACGGTGTTCCGTAATTCCAGCAATTTGATATAGCGCTGAACTTTTTGAGCTTCCGAGACTTCTTCGTCTCTACCCAAGAGACGAACCCGACCTATTTCTTGGAGGTACAGGCGCACTAAATCTGTAGTGCGACGGTTGGCATTTTTTTGCAATTTGGCTGCTGGGTCTGCATCTTCTGTCTCTGCTGGGTCTTGGTCGAGCAGTTCGTCTCCAGCTTCTTCAGCATCTTCATCCAACACATCACCTTGCAAGGGATTGACTCGCAGTTGTTCGTCGAATTCAGCTTCAGCGTAAAAAGAGGTGGCTGGCATAGTGATTTTCTCAGTTGCTCCGGTGAAAAGATGCTACGCTTAGCGGTTATTTATAATTAAGATGCCCATTTGGTTAAGACGAAGCATCACCGCTTTGTGTTTCTTTACTAACTAACTTTTCTGACTTTTCTGCTGTTGGAGAGATCGAACTTTTGCTGCCCCACTTGTTTTACCAAGATTCTGGAAAACGCTAAGAACTTTCTGATGTAACAGTTTGGAGCCCCGAAAAGTGTGTTGTACTTCTTTGTTTATGTAGCTAGTATAGATAGTGACTGGCTAGAAACAAGTGACGTTAGTCAGAAGTTAAGTTAATCTTCATCACCGAGAAGCTGGTTCCCGATCACTTCGGAAAATTCGCCATTTTTTTAATAAAACTTTATATAACTCGCCGCTCTCAATTAAATACCCCGCAGTTGGGCGGAAGTTTAATCCTTACAGAATATCAGCTTCAGAGTTTTTGACACTCCCCGCCCTATAAGGACGGGGATTCTTTCATCGCCGGGAGCGCAATCGCTTTACCCTCAGAAAGCATCTTGACCGTGTGTCCCACGGCTGCAAGTCCTCGAATGAGAACTACTTGAGCGGCTGCAACGTCTCTATCCGCCGTATAGCGGCAATGTTGGCACGAATGAATACGCTCGGAGAGCTGCTTCTTGCCCGTCTCGACTAAGCAGTTAGGACATATCTGACTGGTTTTCTTGCTGTCAACCTTAAGAAATAACACTCCGCGTTTGCGACAGCACTGCTCTAATACTTGAAAAAATTGTCCCCATCCAGCGTCTAAGCAGTGCTTCCCTAAGAAGCCTCGCACTAGACCTTTGAGTTTCAAATCTTCCACAAATATCATCCCCGCCCAATCGCAGAGATTGTGAGCTACGAGCCAGTAGTAGTTTTTCCGAGTATTTGCAATTCGTTCGTGCAGTTTGCTGACTTTAACTTGCGCTTTCTTGCGGTTATTCGACCCCTTAACTTTTCTCGATACTCTCTGTTGCAGTAATCTAAGCTTGCGTTCGAGCGAATTGAAAGGTCTGGGATTGGGGAACAACTTACCGTTAGAAACCGCAGCCAAGTGACTGATTCCAACGTCTACTCCAAGCGCTTCGCCATGTGGCATGACATCTGGAACAGATACATCCCACTGCAATGTCAACATGGCAAACCATCCGCTAGCACGTCTCACTATCCGAACCTGTTTTAGCTTTGCGCCATCAGGAATAGAACGCGATTGGCGAAACTTGATCCAGCCAATTACAGGTAGCTTGATAGCGCCATCTCTTACGGCATCTATCCCAACTTGAGGAAAAACGAAAGAGCGCATGGTCCGACTCTTCTTGAATCGAGGGAAACCATGTCCTTGCTCCCACATGCTGACGAATGCTTGTTCTAACCGACGAAGCGTCTGTTGTAGAACTTGAGATTGCACTCGCTGTAGGTTGCCAGAAGTTTTCCTATAGGCTGTTAATGTCTGGCATTCACTGGCATAAGTAGGGCGTTTGGTTTCTGCTGGAATGATGTATTCGGACTGGAGAGAACAAGCATTTATCTGACAGCTACGAGATTTAAACCAATCTTTGCGTTCGGCTAATGCATAGTTGTAGACGCGCCGACATTGTTCGAGCCAGTCTTCAAATCGGGCAACTTGCGCTGATGTGGGTTTGAGTTTGTATTCGTATGTCAGACTAAACACTTGCATCACCTCCTCTATTTACTATAGCTTAAAAAACGTTGCATCGCTTCTTAAGCTACAGTATTTAAAGAGAAAGCCGTCGAGCGAAGGACGGGGCTTTAAACCCAATTTTCGGTAAAGTCCGCTGTACCGAATTAGCGGCTGACGCAAAAACCGGGTTTCTCGATGTCTTTTGCGTCAGTCATGAGTTTGAGGGGGCGATCGACCGATAATTGTTTTGCTGTTGGCTGCTGCTTCCCGCTTAACATCACGCCCCGAACACCAGCATCTGAAACCGGGTTTTTTGCCCTGGGCCTGCATATCAAGCGCAAGTTTTTCCTCGCTGTTACCCGGTCGATCAGGTTTTAGTGAGAATGGTGCGATCCTCTTCGAGGGCTTCGCTAACGGGCGCGAGTCAACTCAAATTAAAATTGCTAGCGTGGGTAAAGTTTCATCAGTTCCCTCACCTGTTCGGCGTGATAGGAACTGCGAGTTAAGGGAGAAGCAACAACTTGCAAGAATCCCAAAGATTCGCCAAACTTTCTCCAAGCATCAAACTGTTCTGGAGGCACAAAATTTTCTACGTTCAAGTGCTTTTGAGTCGGTTGCAGGTACTGTCCAACTGTTAAAATATCGCAGCCGACAGCCCGTAAGTCCTGCATCGCCTCCCGAATTTCAGCGTCTGTTTCTCCGAGTCCCACCATGATGCCGGATTTGGTGTAAACCCCAGGTGCGAGTTCCCGGCTTCGCTGCAATAGTTCCAAGGTGCGATCGTACTTTCCTTGCGGCCGCACCTTGCGGTAAAGTCGCTTTACGGTTTCGGTATTGTGGTTGAGTACCTCTGGCCGGGCTGCGAGAATAATTTCTAAAGCTTGCCAGTTGCCGCACAAGTCGGGAATCAAAACTTCTATAGTTGTATCGGGCATCGCCGATCGCACTGCTTGAATGCACTCGACAAACACAGATGCGCCCCCATCCGGCAAATCGTCCCGGTTGACAGAGGTAATCACGACGTGATTGAGTTTGAGCCGCTGCACTGCTTGCGCCAATCTTTGGGGTTCCGTCGGATCTAAAGGTTGGGGCTTTTTCTCAAAATCGATGTCGCAGTAAGGACAGGCGCGGGTACAAGCCGGGCCCATAATCAAAAATGTCGCAGTACCTGCGTTAAAGCATTCGCCGATGTTCGGACACGAAGCCTCTTCGCAAACCGTATTCAGGGATAAATCCCGCAAAATTTCTTTGACGTTGCCGACGCGCTCCCACTGGGGGGCTTTAACTCGCAACCACTGGGGCTTAACTGTCACGTCTGTCTCCGCCTGAGTAGTGTTTTACAAATCATTATATACGAGGTTGCTAAATTTTAACTTGAATGTGATAAGCTTAAAATCTAGTGACTAATTTCGGGATGTAGCGCAGCTTGGTAGCGCACCTCGTTCGGGACGAGGGGGTCGCAGGTTCAAATCCTGTCATCCCGATTGCTTTTAACTCTTCACTGGTAACGGGTTTCAAATTTATTACCCTCTAGGATATTCCACTTTCCGCTCATCTTTCGCTCAGTCCTACTCTTCTTAGTGGCTGAGTATGTCCAACACTGTTTGCATATCAGCCAAGTCCGCCCTCGACTTTTTACGCCGCGCTTTTAACTGATTGAGCAAGTCGGCCGGCTCTGGAAATTCTGCGACGGTCGGAGCCGAGTTTTTTATTTGCTTCCCGATCGCGCTGCACTTCCTTGAGCTCTTGCTCCAACATCTGAACCTTCAACCCTAAATCGCCGTTGCGCTCGTGCAACTGATTGAGTTCTGCATCCCATTCTGCAAGTTGCTTGTTGGCCGCTTTCAATTCCTGCCGCTCGTGATTAATCGTTGCCGTCACTCAGGCACTCAATTTTCCCAGCCGTTCTTCAATGGCGGCCATCCGCTCCATCACCGGGTCAAGGCTTGAACTTACAGATTTGTCTACAATGTCTACAATAGCTGTAGACACGACGCTATCATTTGCTTTGTAGACACATATGTAGACAGCGTAGACAGCGCTGTAGATGTGCCTGATATTTCCTTGAGAATGCGTTGTGTAGCTTGACTCACCGACTCACCATCTAGCCTCTGATACCATTTTTTTAAAGATGTGATAGAGTTGTGTAAAAAGTAAAGGAAAGCATTACAAGGTCTGGTCGTCCTCATATAAAGATTACCGAATCTGTAGAAAATTTACGATAAATCCTCAAACAGCAAAAAATAATCCTAGCTTATAACAAAGTTCAAATGCTTTATTTATTTCAGTCAAAACAAGTAGAAACTGTGCGGGAAGTATCCGCAGTTTTAGGTAAAAGTGAGGCAACGATTCATCGCTGGCTCTCCCAATATAGAAAGGGCGGTCTGGAAAATTTGTTAAAAAATAGGCAGGTTTTCGGTCGCCCAAAAAAGTTCTCAGTTGAAATAGCAGCTACCTTGCAACAAGAGTTAAGAGACCCAGAAGGATTTAAGAGTTATAAAGAAGTTCATCTTTGGCTCTGGTTGATTAAAGGAATAGCCAGTAGTTACCGGCTGTATATTCTTTAATTAGAGGGGAATTAAAAAGTAAATTAAAAATTCCAAGACCTCGCAGTATTTCCCAGAAATCTACGGCAATTAAGGAATTTAATAATAACTTGCATCAAGAGATAAAAGCTTTACTACACAAAGCTTTACCTTAAGTAAACAAATATAAAAAAGTCACTTATTGGTGTAGTGATGAAACGCGGATAGGGCTGCATACAATAAAGTCGGCGCAAGCTGACGCTTTCAGGCGTAAAGCCCGCCCGGAAAGCATCAATGGACATTTGAGTGTTTTTGGCTGTATGGCGCAGTATCGCTCCCAAAAGAGATTTTTTTTTTTGAGTTTTCGCATTTAGACAAAGTTTGTTTGGAAGCATATTTACAACTTTTGTCAATACAATATCCTCATGAATTACACATCATTCAAGTAGATAACGCACCCGCTCATAATTTAAGCTCATCTGAATTACCAGACAAGATCATTTTACTATTTCAACCTCCGGCTTGTCCAGAAGTAAATCCTACAGAAAGAGTGTGGGAATATATCAAAGATTTTTTAGCTTGGTCGATGTTTAGTAATCTTGACGAACTCCGCACAAAAATCCAGGAAATTTTGGCATCTTTCACCGATCGCGTCATTGGTTTTCTCACCGGATGGTCTGGGATTTTACATTCTTTATCTCTATCACATCTTTAAAAAAATGGTATGACTACGGTTTGACGAGAAAACGACCAAACAGAGTATCAACTGAGTATCAATTGAGTATATGAAAATGGTATATAAACAGTATTTATTTAAGTCGAGGTTCGTACAAGCCTTATCGTGCAAGGGCTAGCGCCCTAGAATAGGTAGACTCGAAATCTATTTTAACTACCAGTCGGGAAGTCCCGGGCGTATATTTAGAGGGGATTAATCAGAGCGCTGTGCCCCGTACCCCGTTGGGAATTACGCCCGCGTGATGAAAGGCTCGTCGGGTTTCGGTACCCAAACCGACAATTATTCTTTTATACCCCAAGATGCTCGGGAAATACTCTGATACTATATTAGCAAGTGGGGGTGGAACTACCTCACTATAAAAAGCATGAGAAAAAAAAGGAAAAAGAAGCCTGCGGTCTAACTGTACTCAGTTGACCGTCAGGTTTGTTCACAGGCAACTTTAACGTGGGTTCAAATCCCACCCTCTCCGTACATCTCAGCGTCAAACGCGCACCTTATTAACCTAGGGTGCGCGCACCTGATCATATTATGAAATTTAAGTCCACCATCTCAGTAGCATGATAGCGACTTTCATTTCGGTAAGGTAAAGGCTTAGAATCTCAAGAGAACTCTTAACACGAAACCGGTCACAAAAAAGGGAAGACTATTTGTAAAGCAGGCCGTTGCAAACCGCTGTCTCAATCACTAATAAGATGCAGGCGGAGGATGGGAAACTTAGCCTAGATTCTTTGTTTCCCTAGTCCGTAGTCGCCAGTTCCTAGCACGAAAAACTCTAGCCTGTTGCTCGTTACCCATTCCCCGTTTCCTCTTTCTTCTAATAACAGGGCTTGTAATTGCAAGGCGGCGCTAATTGCGCTAATTGCCCTAAAGACCTGCTACCAACTGCTCACACCGGAATAGAAATCACAAACTCCGAACCCTGACCGAGGCAAGAATTGACCACTAATGTACCTCCATGTTTTTCCACAACAATTTGGTGGGCTATAGACAATCCTAATCCAGTTCCTTGACCCACACACTTGGTGGTGAATAAGTGGTTAAAGATGTTTTCCTTGACTTCTGCCGACATCCCCACTCCATTATCCTTAATGCGAATCAAAACCTGATTGTTGTCTTCGCTCAAAGCAGTCTGAACCGTGATTCGATTAGGTAGGGCCTTAATTTCACTAAAACTCCGCCCCTTATTGGACTCCTCCAGAGCGTCAATGGCATTAGCCAGCACATTCATAAATACCTGGTTTAACTGTCCGGGAAAGCATTTTACTAGGGGTAAGTTACCATACTCTTTCACAATTTCAATGGCAGGGCGGAACTCGCTGGCTTTTAAACGGTGCTTGAGAATTAGCAGAGTGCTTTCGAGTCCGTCGTGAATATTGAAAGAAACTGGTCGATCGCTATCAGCCCTCGAAAACGTTCTCAAACTCGTACTGATATTGCGGATGCGATCGACTCCTTCCTTCATCGAGCCAATCAATTTGGGCAAATCTTCTCGCAAATACTCCAAGTCCATATCCTCAATTTCGGCTTCAATTTCCCCTCCCGGATTGGGAAATTTTTCTTGATACAAATCAATCAAATTGAATAAATCCCCCACGTATTCTATAGCCGGTTGCAAGTTGCCGGCGATAAAGCCTACGGGATTGTTAATTTCGTGGGCTACCCCTGCGACTAAATTTCCCAGAGCAGACATCTTCTCACCCTGTACCAATTGCAACTGCATCTGTTTGAGATTGTGGAGAGACTGCTCTAGTTTTTGGGCATATTCCTGGGATTGTTGATACAGTCGAGCGTTTTGTAAGGAAATTGCTGCTTGGGAGCACAGGATGTTGAGGATGGCGACGCGATCGCGCGTAAACGCCCCCGTTGTGAGATTATTCTCTAAATACAGAATCCCCATTACTTTGCCTTGATGGAGAATCGGAGTGCATAAAACGCTCTTGGGTTGGTGCTCAATGATGTAAGGATCGCCAGCCCAGGTGGTTTGAGTGCTGGCACGATCGAATACCAGGATTTCTTTTGTACGTTTGACGTAGTTAATTATGTTCAGAGGAATTGCTTTGCTTTCTTCAACTAAAAGCGATTCCAAGTCACAATCTTGGCGATTTGTACAGTGTACGGCAACTCTCCACTTTCCACCTTCCTCCAAAATTAATGCTCCGGTTTGTGCTCCGGCATTTTGCACTACTACTTGCATCAAAGTAGTTAGCAATTGCTCTAGTTCTATTTCACTAGAGAGAGCTTGAAAAGCTTTGATAACTGTCGGCAAATCTACTAACTCCAAACTGCTTGTGCTACCGATAATTGTTCTATTGGTGTTAGATAGGGATGATTCACTGCTGGAGGTGTGAGTTGTTTCGGTCGGATTCTGGCTAATTCGCTCCTGTTGCAGGATCACAGCAAGCAATTCGGGGTAGCGCTGTTCTAGATGGTCAATCTTTGCTTTGGCTCCCCACTTTGCGTAAGCATAGTAAGCATCAATTAAATAGGGTTTTGCCAGTTTTTCTTTGCCCCATTCTAAGTAGAATTTTGCAGCGAGTTCGTGAGCAACTGCTTCTTCGTTGATGTACTCGTTTTCTTGGGCGAGGGCAATAGCCTTGTCGTACATCTCGACCGCTTCTATTTTTTGGTTTAAAACCCGATGCCGTTCTGCCTCTACTAGATAGAATTTATGCAGATGATTCATGGGAGCATGATGCGCCCACTTTTGCATTTTTTCTTGATTAGCTTGTACTCTGTCGAGAAGTTTCTGTTGTTCTGACTGTGGAGTGTCAGAATACACCGCCAACCGCACCAAAGAATCGTAGAAATGGAAAACAGGAACAACGGGCATTCCTATTACTGCATTTAAATAGTTCTCTGCTAGAGCGATATTATCAATCGCTTCTGAGTATTTTTCAAACCAATAACAAAGTAAAACCTTGTTTAAATATATGTAGGCAAATCCCACTTGGTCATTTGTTTGCTGGTAAACTGGCAACTTGATATGCTCATCGTAGGCTTCACCCTTGAGAAAGGAGGGATTTTGACTTCTTCCCAGCATATTCAAGATAGCCTGCCAATAGATTTCTATATAATTAAGCGGTTTTTTTTGCTGGATTTTATCAATAGCATCTCTGTTTCTTGCTATCTCTCTTTCAAGTACACTCAGTTCTTTGCCACTATAGTAAGCTGAAGAGGAATACTCTAATAAATTATAGGCTGCATATTCTATATCTCCTGTCTCCATTCCGCTAGAATAAGCTGACACCAAAGGCTCTAAGGTTTCTTTGAGATGCTCTTTGCAATGTCGGATAAAGAAATTTACTACGAAGGCTGTCTTGGCTTTGATTTCTGGAGAATTTAACTTTGACACTAGACTTAAAGCCAATTGACCGAACTGATAACCTGAATCAATATCTCCCACAACTCCACAAAGAAGAAAACCATAATTGGCGTAAGCAAAGGGAGAAACGGAAGCATTCCCATATTGGACGGATAATTGTACTTGTTTGCATACAGTCAAAGGCAACAGTGCAGGAGCAGCAAGGTATGCAGTAGCAAAGATACTTGATAAAAGTCTTATGGCTGCTAGTTTATAGGGCTCCCTCATTTGAGGCAGCTCAATTAAATCCTCAATTCGCTTCTCGTTCAAAATTGCCGCAGTTTCGCCTAATGCCTGCCCAATATCAGACGGATTTGGCTCCGAGGGAAACTCTACCCCCAACAGTTTTAAAACTTGTAGTCCTGTATTCAGCGCTTCCTGTAACTTATTTTGCGCCATACAAGCTTGCATCTGGACTTCATATACTTTCACTTTGTCCAGTAGCATTTTGGCACAGCTTTCCACGACTGATGCCAATTCTTCCATCCCGTCAAAGTCACCGCACAGATATGCCGCTTCTGCTGCTTCGGTATGCAGCCCTAATGTTAGTTCGTATTGATTCTCCCAACTATTTGCTGTCAGTAATTTCTTCCCAATATTGAAATATTCAACCGCAGCAGCATAAGCGGTAGCAGCTTTGGCTTTCTTTCCAGCAACCAGATTCAATTGTGCTAATTGCTCTTGTTCTGCTTCCTGAGTAATTAGCTCAACTCCCACATTCAAGTGGTTGACAATATCAAAAATTATTTCTTCTCGCTCGGCTTCTGGCGTATTCTTTAATAACAGTTGACCAATTTTTAAGTGAGTAGAACGCTTTTGGTCTTCTGGAATCAGAGAATAAGCAGCTTGTTGGACGCGATCGTGTAAAAAATTATATTTGGGTAATTGATCCTGGGTAATTAGTAATTGGTCAGATTTCTTGACCTTAGCGATTACCGATTCGCTATTTCCCTCTGCTTGATAAAACTTATAAACTTCGCTAATGGGTAAAATTAGCCCGTCTTGTAGTGCCTTCCATAAAGCGGATGCGGTTTCTTCGGGCGAATTTTCATCAACAATTGCTAACGTCGCTAAATCGAACTGATTGCCAATACAAGCAGCTAACTTTAAAACTTCCTGTGTCGGGGCTGGCAACTTTCGCAACTGAAGTGCCATAAATTCTACAACATCATCTGTTAGTGCTAAGGTTCGCACTCTGGCAATATCGCACTGCCAATAACGAAGATCAAAATTAAATTCAATTAGCCCATCTTCCTGCAAAGATTTGAGGAATTGTGTGCTGAAAAATGGATTGCCTTGGGTTTTCTGATAAACGAGTTCTGTCAAAGGATGAGCCAACGCTGTAGAACAAGCTAGAGTATCGGCAACTAAACAATTTACGTCGGCTCTATCAAGTGGTGCTAAGGTAATAGTATTTACCTTTGCTTCAGTTTTTTGAATCTCTGCTAACGTCAGCATCAATGGATGTGCTGAAAAAACTTCGTTATCCCGATAAGCTCCAATTAAAAAGAGATAGCAGTTATCAACGTCGCTCATCAGCAGTTGAATTAATTTTAACGAGGCTGAGTCAGCCCATTGCAAATCGTCCAAGAAAATCACTAAAGGATGGTCTTTTGTTGTGAAGACTTGAATGAATTTTTCAAATAACAAATTGAAGCGATTTTGACCAGCACTTCCAGAAAGTTCGGGAACTGGCGCTTGCTGTCCGATAATACGTTCTAGTTCAGGAATGACTTCAACGATTACCTGAGCATTCTCGCCCAAAGCAGCCAAAATATCCAACTTCCATTGTTCTACTTTAGCATCGGTTTCCGATAGCAGTTGTCCCATTAAACCGCGAAAAGCTTGGACAAATACTGTAAAGGGAAGGGTGCGTTGAAATTGGTCAAATTTCCCTTTAATAAAGTAGCCTCGCTGTCTCACAATTGGTTTGTGAACTTCGTTGACTACAGCGGTTTTGCCAATGCCTGAGAAACCGGCAACGAGCATCATTTCGGTGCTTCCGGCACTGACGCGCTCGAAGGCCGATAGCAGGGAGAATACTTCGCTTTCTCTACCGTACAACTTTTCTGGGATTATGAAGCGATCGCATAAATCTCGTTGTCCTAATTTAAAGGATGCAATCTCTCCCTTTTCTCTCCACTGCTGCCAACAAGTTTCTAAGTCGTACTTGAGTCCGCTGGCACTCTGATAGCGGTCTTCTGCATTCTTCGCCATCAGTTTACCAACTATCTCAGACTGTACCGGAGGAACTGCTGGGTTGAGTTCATGGACGGGAATAGGTTGCTTTGCCAGGTGGCAGTGTACCCAATCCATTGGATCGTCTGTTTGGAAGGGTAACTTTCCTGTTAGTAATTCGTAGAATGTGACTCCCAGAGAGTAGAAATCTGTGCGGTAATCAATGCCTCGGTTCATTCGCCCAGTTTGTTCGGGAGATATGTAGGGTAAAGTGCCTTCTAGGACATTGGGATTTTGAATTTCTTGGGTTTCGCGCGGCAGCAGGGAAGCGATGCTCAAATCAATCAGCTTGACTTCTTTACTGGTGGGGTTAATTAGAATATTGGCGGGCTTGAGGTCTTTATGGATGACGTGGTGGCGATGAAGTCCGTCAAGGGCGTTGGCAATTTGAATCGCCATAGGAAAAAAATCGTTAACTGGCAAGCCTTCTAGGGTTTCGTTGCTATCGGATGCTAGACTAGCAAGGTAGCTACATAAGGAAATTCCGCCAAAGTCTTCCATCACCAGAGCATAGCGGTTATGATAGCTCTCCAGGCTGTATGCCTTGACAGTGCCGGGGATATTTAAGTTTTTAGCAATTACGTATTGGTTGCGGAAGTGAACCAGTTCGTTGAAGCTGGGAAAGTCATTTCGCAGTAATTTGATCGCGACGGGTTGCTGATCAGAAGAGCGAATACCACGATAAACTAGAGTTCGATTGCCTGCGTATATTTGCTCGTTTATGTGATATCCTAGAAAAAAATTTGTGATGTTAGTCATATCTACGTATTCCTACTGCTTCTGTCAAGTCTGAAGCTTCTGAGAGTTACTATCTACTATTTTCGCTTGCTCTGCTTTAGTAGTCAGTGAATTACATTTTTCTTAATATATTTGGGAGAGAGAGTTATGAAAGCAAGAGTTTAAAACAATACTTGAATTGTTTATGTAAGAGCTGTTTGTAGTTGAGTTAATACTAAGTAGAAGATGAAGAAGAAGGCTAAAGCTGATTGAACGCCAGCCGTTGATAGAAGAATTTAAGAGGCTAATCAGGTACTTAAGAGTATTTTTAAAACCGATGCTTGTATGCGATCGCCTATAAAATCTAATGTCTAGTTTACATCATAATTTAATGTCATCATTACAATTCGGGCGACTCTGCATTTAAAGCAGGAAGCAGAGGAAATCAAGTTTGTGCGCTCGATGGCAGATCGGTAGGGAGTCATAGGCTGCAAGCCGAATTATTTGCCCCGATGCCACAACAAGTTGCCCAACTCTCAGAAGTGAATCAGGTATTAAATGTCAAAGTTCAGAAGCGGACTATGGAACTAGCCCAAGTCAATTATATTTTGCCACTCACATACTTACAATTACCAATTACCAATTACCCCTTTGATTTCTTTACTTATTCCAATACCTGCGCCAGTGAAACAAATTCTCCCATAAATTCCGCGAAAAAGTATTTCTGCCCAAGCGCTGTGACTCCCAAACAGCAGCAGTTTGACCGTTAATTTCCGAAAAACTTGACCAAATATAAGGAAGTTGGGCGATCGCCTCAACCTTCATCCCGTGACGCACAGCCAAAGCGATCGCGTGAATCAACTCAGCAGCTTGCGGCCCCACAATACTTGCTCCCAACATTTCCCCGTTGCGACGCCCGACAATCTTACAAAAACCCGTTGTATCCCCGGACATTTGAGCTCTTTCAACATTCTTGAAATATTCCCGACAAACAATCAGATCGTCTCCAAAACGACGCCTTGCTTGCGCTTCAGTCAAGCCAACCCTCGCTAACTGGGGATCAGAAAAGATCGCCCAAGGAATCCCGCGATAATCTATTTGAAACATTGGCAAAAACAAAGCATTTTTCACAGCAACCGCAGCTTCGTAATTAGCGATGTGAGGGAACGGATAACCCCCAGCAACATCGCCGATCGCGTAAATGCGGTGATTAGTGGTTTGGAGCTTTTCATTTAAAATCACCCCCCGATCGCTGAATTTAACCTTAGCCGCTTCGAGATTTAATGACGAAAAATTGTGCCCTCTACCGGCGGCCAGAAAAATCTCCTCAGCTTCGATCGCCCTTGGCCCAGCTTGAATCCACTTTTTACCATCAATCACCCTCGCTTGAGTCACCTCAGTAGCAGTCAGAATTCGCACTCCTTCAGCTTCCATTCCAGCTTGCACCAAACCAGCAGCCTCCCGGTCTTCTTTAGCCAAAATGTGCGAACTTTTCACCACCAAAGTGACAGCAACCCCTAGGCGAGCAAAAGTTTGAGCCACTTCGACACCGCTGGGATCGGCACCGATTACAGCCAAACTTTTAGGCAACTCTGGAAGTTTGGCTAATTCCCCGACAGTTTCCGAAGTAAAAAAGCCAGCAGACGAAAGTCCTTCAATATTGGGAATCGCCGGCAGAGTTGGACAAGCTAGTAAATAACATAGCGATCGCAATTTTCGCCCGCCCACAACAAAAGCCAAATCCGGTTTCGCAACAAACTCGCCGCTGCCAAAAATAACATCAACCCCGCGAGTAGCCAAAAGGCCGAGAGAATCAATTTCTGACAAATTAGAAACAACATCATCTGCCCACTTTAGAACCCCGTCAAAGCGCAATTTGAGTGGCATAGAGGAATTCGCGACTTCCCAGCGAACTCCCAACTGCTGGCGGCTGATCTGCTGAGCAAAACGAGCAGCCTCCCTCAAAGTTTGGCTGTATCTCAAACCAAGGTCGATCAACTCTTTCCCCCCAGTCGGCAAATCTTGGGAATTACTTAGGGGTTCCACCAAAGCAACGCGAGCCGGGAAATTAGTTGCAGTCAAAGCAGCATAACGTCCGGCCGGAGTTCCACCAATAATCACTAAATCATAGTCAAGCATAAATAAAGAAGTCAATCGATTTTAGATTTTAGATTTTAGATTTTAGATTAAAGAATTGAAGCATTAACCACGGATAAATTCGAGGGGCAAGTTTCATCGGATACAGGTTTTTTATTTCACCGGTCCTGAGTCTGCTTTCGGAATGAATCACGTGGCGGGT